>JAFGJB010000303.1 GCA_016929295.1 Candidatus Zhuqueibacterota bacterium
AAGTAAATTGGCAATTCACAATTGATGATGCCAGAATTAAACTAAAACGTCTTTATCCAACTTTATTAACTTGACATGACACTAGGTGCAAAAATCATTTTGCTGACTTCCAAAGGTGTTTCTACTTGAGAAATCGCGAAAATGCTAAAGCCGTCCAAAGTCAAAATAGGCAAATGGAAAAAACAATTTCTCGAAAATGGCCTGGATGGCCTTATTGATTTGGCTTGTCCCGGGAGATCGGTCAAATATGGACCAGCGATCCGACATAAGATCGCGGCAGAGGCATGTAATACGCCTCAAGGCAGAACACACTGGACAATTCGCGATCTTGCCGATCATTTGGATGTGGATCGTGGTATCGATGAGCTTGTTTTTAAAGAAGAAACGATAAAGCCTCGCCGGATTAAATAATATCATCATAGCACCTATCCCGAATTCGAATCGAAAATGTTAAACATCGTCGGATGATATTTAGAACCCCCCGACAATGCTATCATCCTTTCGGTAAATGAAAGAACGGGCACTCAAGCATTGGATCGAACTCAGCCTGTTTTGCTATTACAGCCTAATGGAAAAATTAAGAATATCCCTTTTGAATATAAACGATTAGGAACAACATCTTTAATAGCTACTCTCGATATTCATTCTGGTACAGTTCACAGACAATTCGAGAGTCGACATAGGCATCAAGAATTTCTGTCCTTTCTAATGCGACTGGAAAAAACAGACCGAAAAAAGGGACGTCAGATTCATATCATATGTGACAACTCTAGTGCCCACAATAATGACAAAGTAAGAGAGTGGATTGACTCACAAGACAATGTTTTTATCCATTTCACAACACCAACCCATGCATCCTGGCTAAACCAAACTGAATTATAGTTTAGTTACATAACCTGCTTAATTCACAAATTTGAGAAAAAGTAGTTTTTGTGTTCATATTTTGCAATGCCAGTCACCTTTTCAGCCTACAAGTGTAATGATTCTGTTGATTTAATCGATTTTTCATGATTACTGCCTACTTAAGTTATTGTTTTTTAGTCCAAGATTCATCGAAAACAGTATTAAATCAACAGAATCTGTAATGTCCCTTGAAAATTAGAGGAATTATAGGAATAAAACGTTCGAAGGATTCCGATTGGGCGTACGTTTCCTATCGTCCCCAAGAATATCATTAGAAATTGTCTGTCAATGCACGAACACATAAATACTATGTATTCTACGGTGAACAGAGTGATAAATAAATCTGATAAAAGGTCGATTTCATTGGGCAAGCGGTCGATAGATGAATTTTAATTTTTGTTGCCAACGGGATAATCCGAGCACCAATTTTCAAAAGCTTCAAACGAATGGTGTCAAACTGGGTTTTGGCAAACTCAGTATCGATAAGATACTTTTCTCGAAGGGCATGCAAGAGCACATAAGCCATACTGTGAAGGAAAAGCCGAAATTGATTGGCTTGAAAACTGGAGCACGAGGTGCGATCCGAAAACAGATGGTTCTTTAGTTCTTTGATCATCAGTTCCATCGCTCCTCGGCTGCAATAGATAGTTACATGGACAAACTGCCGAAAAGAATGAATGAGGTTAGTGACGATAAAACGAGTATTCAAGCCCTTGTCCTTGTATTCGACTTTCACGATAACTCGATAAGGTTTTGACCATGAGGCTGCTTGATATTCAAATTCACCATAGATCTTTATCGGCTCTTTACGATAGTTGTACAAGTCCTTTGCTTTTTCGATGAGTGCATGTGCTTTTTTCAACAGAACAGCATTGCCCTTTAAGCCTAAAACAAACTTGATGTTATCTTCTTCACAACAACGGAAGACCTGTGGTGAACTATAATGATCGTCTCCTCGAAACAGGATGCCGGTTTGCGGCCAGGATGTCTTGAGCTTTTTGACAATTCTGGACAGGATCATTTTGATCTCTTTGCCTGATGGTCGCTTGCCATGTCTGGGGATTGAGGTGATCAGTTTACCGCTGCAGCCTTCATAAATGTGGATCGGTTGATAACAATAGGTGCAATAATAGGCGTTGAACAAGCTCATTTGTTGCGAGCCATGCGTCGGATCATCGGTTTCATCAATATCCAAAAGGATGGCATCTGGCGGTTTTTTGTAAGAGTCGATAAAATGCTCGACCAAGCCTTGAGCCATCCGATACAGAATCGTTCTCGACGGCGCATTTTCGAATCGGCACATGGTCGGTTGACTGGCTAGTGTGACATCTGAATCGAGCTGCTTATTGCATCCAAGTTTGAAAAGAGGGTCATCTCGTAAAGAATTCGAATCATTGCTTTCTTCATGGCCGCATGCAATTTGAAAAACTCGTTGGGTAAGCAGTTGAGTGATAGTATGTTTGACATAGCCGAGGTGTCGCCATTCCGGGATGACGAAGGCCATTCGTTGTATCAATCCGATTTTCTTTTCGATTTCCCGAAGAAAAAGCACACCAGTATCCGAACGGATTTGCCCGCCATTAAAGTCAACTTGTATTTTTTTGCCAAAAAGTTCTTCGAAAAGCATCAATTGATTCGTATATTCTTCCATAGCTGTTTCTCTAACTTTGTTATTGTTTTGGTTGTTTGCTAAATCAATATAAAACAAAAACTTGTTAGAGTAAACAGCTTTTTTTGTGAATTATTCAGGATAAGCAAGTGAGTATTAAAAGAAGGAATATTCACTCTAAACTATGATTTTTGAGAAATCAAACATCTCGTGTGTAACAATTTGCATATCATTTTCTGCATGTAAAATATCTGGCGATTAAAAAAAATATTGCTTTTAAGCGTAATTATTAGCTATAATAACTAAGATAAAATGGGGTGGCTGTGGATTTAGGGGACTTTTCCAAATGAAAGAAAGGATTTATTCATTTAGAAGAGGGGAGAAACAGTATGTGGCAACCATATCACAGGGAATGGGGAAGCTGGAGAGAGCGAATCGGGCTCATTTCATGCCTGGAGCAATTTAATAAAGATTGCAGCTTTGCCGAGGAAAATATCTACCTGCGAATATCAGCGAAAACAGAAAAACTCATTATTAGCAGAGATCAATTGGCTATCGTTTTTGGTGATCGATTTGACGCCAGCAAAATGAGAATCGTAGATGGATTTTCGCAATTTGAGACGAATGCCGAAAGATTCGAGGATGCAGTTGACCAACTTGGCGTCAATTTTGATTTTAGCGCGGGGCTCTATATTTACAAAAACCTACCTCGTCGCGACGATGATCTATTAGCAAAATTTGAGTCCTATTTGAGAGACAAAATGGATCACAGCATCGACGATTTTGAAAATATGATTAACAATAAATATAATGATCCTGACTCATGGTTCCAAGCGGCACTGTTACTATTACTTCATCCTCAAGTTCACAATATCGATGCGGCCTATAAATTCTTCTATAAGGCAGCCGATCTTTCGGAAACAGCAAATAACAGAAAGTTCACAGCCATTGCATATTTGTACACAGCATATTCAGCCTATATCTTAGAATTTGAAAAAGAAGCAAATGCATGCGTAAAAAAAGTAAATACATTGTGGCCCAAGTTGCCTGAAGGCTGGTACTTGTATGCGAAACTGGTATGCAGTTCTGATGAAAAAATTGCAGTGGAATGTGCCAAAAAAGCTGTCCAATATGATAAAATGTACTTTATAAAAATTCAAGCTGATAAGGATCTCAATCCAATTCGCTTAGATCTTTTCCGAAATCAGAATGATTGGATGAAAAAGGAAGTAAAATCCGACTTTGATCAATTGGATAAACTGCATGGCTCTTATATTTCTCTACGAAATAAAGCAGGTGATGTTGATAATGACGATATTCAGAATTTGCTTAAATACCTGTCCGAGCAAGAGGATTACATTGCAGAAATGAGAACACTTTTTTTGCGGGGCAGTTATTTTGACTATTGCTCGTTTAAGGACGAATTCAGCAAAGAGGTAATGGAAAAATACGATTATGCAACTCAAAAAATACATGCTCTTCTGAAAAAGAGGGAACAAGAGGAAGAAGGAAAAAAAAGCAAAGTTCTATATAAATTGGAATTGATTCGACAAAAAGTGACGTTTTTCTGTACCGTTTTTATACTGGGGCTTACAGTGGTCCTGACAATGCTATTATTAAGGCATTTTTATCCCAATCTTTTGCCGTTTTTTATATTTTTAGCCATTGTTGTTCCCCTGTTATATACATTTCGAAAAGTATTCAAAGACCTTTATAATTCTAAAATTAAAAATCATGCAAAAATATTGCGCAGAGACATTGGCTATTTAAAATACCTTTCCTCTAAGAAATTTGTTCTTTTTCAGCTGCTTTGGATTCTCATTCTTTCCATATCCATCGTTTTAATCATTCTTCGTTCGCTTGGAGTCCATCCTGTTATTTTGCCCATTACTGCCGTAATATCATTCTTTGTTCTCTTGATGTCCTTCTCCAAGCTGAAGAGACAAAAGAAGAAACTTGAAGCACTTAAATTGAAAGAAAAATTATGACAGTTGAATACTATGTGCTCATCGCTATATTACTATTCATCATTTATTTTGCTTGGAAATGCATTTATTTTGTTGGTGAGTTCGAAGCAATTGTTGTTGAAAGGCTGGGACAGTATAAAGCGACTTTTGAGCGAGGGATTTATGTCACTATGCCGTTCATTGACAGACCTCGTAAATTTAAAGATATTGCGCTTGATGTTGTAGAAGGCAAAAAAATCTATTCGAAAAAAGAAGAAGAAAAGATTGGATTAAGTCCCCGCTTTTTAAAGTTTGACACAAAAAAAGTCTATACAAACGACAGTATCCTTTTAGATGTAGATATTTTGTTAAGTTTTAAAATTGTTGATCCACGAAAAGCAGTTTATTTTGCTCAAAATGTCACTCACACAATTGAGGCAGTGACAGAAACAAATTTAAAGCTGGCTATAGGTGAGATGAAGCTCGAGGAATTGATTAAATCGCGCACAGAGGTAAAGAATAAAATAATGGGCAGATTAAGACAACTCGGAAGCGGATGGGGAATAGAAGTAACTTTTTTTGAAATTGATAATATAATCCCTCCTGAAAAAGTACGTGCGACGATGGAAGAACAGATGAAACTGGAACGACAAAAACGTTCAGATTTCTTTGAAGCAGAATCAACGAAAAAGACGGAGATTTTGCGCGCCGAAGGCTACAAAGCTTCCATCGTACAACGCGCCGAAGGAGATCGGCATGCTGAGATCCTTCGAGCGAGCGGTGTCGCTGAAGCGAGACAGCGAATCGCCGAAGCGGAGGCAGAAGCAATTAAAAAGATTGCAGAGGCGCTCAGCACAAGCAAAATAGAGCCGACGCAGTATCTAATTGCAACTCGATATATTGAAGCTATGCAAAAGTTGATGTCTGCTGATGATAAAAAAGTCATCTACATGCCATACGAAGTATCAAATATTATCAGCTCCATAGGCGGGATCATGGATTTATTTTCAAAGATGAGCTCTGCTCAAGCAGGTAACACACAGTCCCCAAAAGATGATGCATCATCTGACGTTAATACAACTCCAAATCATTAGAGGCAATTCCATGGGGGAATACCTATCCCGAATCAAAGACTGGCCCTCAACCGAACGTCCGCGCGAGCGGCTGGTGCAGCATGGGCCGCACATCCTGTCCGATTCCGAGCTGCTGGGCATCATCCTGCGCACGGGCGATCGAAAAAAATCGGCAATGGATCTGGCGCGCCATTTGTTACAAAAGTATGGCGGACTGCGTGGCCTCGACACCCAGCCGGCTGAGGTGCTGTGCAACGAGTACGGCATCGGGCCGGCAAAGGCGGCGCAGATCAAGGCGGCGCTCGAATTGGCCAAACGTCTGGTGCAACAACAGTGGAGCAGCAAGGAAAAACTGAACACCTCGGAGGATGCATACCACTATATGCGCCTGCGCATGCGCGATCTGTCGCGCGAGGAATTTCGCGCCCTGTTCCTCACTTCGGCGAACGAGATCATTGCGGACAAGATCCTGTTCGAGGGCAGCCTGCGCGAAAGCGTGGTGTCGCCGCGCGAAATCATCCTCACGGCGCTGCAACTGACGGCGGCGGCGGTCATTCTGCTGCACAATCACCCCAGCGGTAATCCGACGCCGTCGCGCGAGGATAAACTGGTGACCGACAAAATAGTCAAGGCCTGCCGCTATGCCGATATCCAGGTTCTGGATCATATCGTCATTGGCCGCGATGACTATTTCAGCTTTGCCGATGAAGGGATTTTGTAAGACAGGTGAGACGATTGATGACATTCTTGTTTTTGGCCGCCCTGCACTCCTGTGTCGAAGAGCCGGACATCCATGTCGGCACAACCTATTTGCGGGAGCAGCGGATAAAATGGCCGCATGTCAATGCGCTGGCGGGCACGGTGAAACAGGACAGCATACAGGTACGCGGTGTCTACTGGCCACATTTGTATGCGGTTCGCACCCATCCGGCGCTGCTCCGCATCAACGCGTCGGACCAGCTTGAATTTACGCTGCTGGCCGATTCGCTCGATGTGCCTTACGGCGATATCGTCCGGCTCAGCGGCGTCGCCATTGACTCTGTCGTGCCGCTGGGATATACATACGAAAAAAAGGTGACCATGCTGCGGGCCGATCACATCCGCATTGAACAATCGACGCACGGACTGCCGGCAAAGGCGCAAAAAGATTACCAGACGTGCCGATCACAACTGCAAGAGCGGGCGCGACAGCCGGGATCGAAATTGGCGTGGCCGCAACAACCCGACTGGCAGCTCGTGCTCGATGAAAAACGGTCAAAAGTCATTGCTTTTTTTGGCGCAGCGGATCTCATGTACGCCGTGGATGTGAATCTGGTCTACGATTTGCCTAGTCAAGAACTCAAGGAGGTATACGCGCACGAATGGTTCAAAGGAGAATAGAGGACACTATGATGAGATGGTTTTGCGGATTTCTGCTCCTGCTGCTTGGCGTGGCGCCGGCGGACGATAATCGGATTGCCTTCATTCGTATTGATATATCCGGCATGTCGGATCAGGAGATTCGCCGGCTCGCCGCCATGAATCTGGATATCACTGCCATTCAGCGGAGAGAGGGAGAAATGGATGCGATCGTGACGAGCGAGCAGCGAAAAGAACTGCTAGCGCGCGGCATTGATTTTCAGGCCATCATCCCGGACATGTCCGCCTATGCCCAAAGATTGCGCGATGAAAATTACTTTAGCTATTTTCATAGCAACGAGCAAATCCTGCAAAAATTGCAGGCCGCTGCAAACGATCATCCTCACATCGCCGCGCTGTTCGATATCGGCGACAGCTACCTCAAGACCAGCGGCCGCGGCGGGCATGACATTTGGGCGCTGAAAATATCCGATAATGTGGCAATCGAGGATTCAACCGAGGCGGATGTCCTCTATATGGCCAACATGCACGCGCGCGAAATCATCACGCCGGAGATCATTTTGTTCTTCATGCAATACCTGCTCGACAATTACGGCACAGATCCTTATGTCACCCATCTGGTCGATCATCGGGAGCTGTGGCTCATCCCGACCTTTAATCCCGATGGCCATGAATACGTTTTCACCGGCGATGCCACCTACCGTCATCAAATAAGCAGCGATCCTTTGTGGTGGCGAAAAAACATGCGCGATAATGATGAGGATGGACAATTTAACCCCTTGTACGACGGCGTCGATTTGAACCGCAATTTCGGTTTTGCCTGGGGTGTGGATAACGAGGGCTCCAGTTCAAATCCGCGAAACGACACCTATCGCGGCACCGCCGCCTTCTCGGAACCCGAGTCGCAGGCCATCCGCGATCTGGTGCTCAACAACCATTTCATCATCAGTCTCTGTTACCACAGTTACGGCAATCTCTGGCTTTATCCATGGGGCTACACCTATGAGTCGGTAGCGGAGCCGGATGTGACCATCTTTCGAGCGCTGGCGAAGAATTGCGTCGCTTACAATGATTATGAACCCGGGCCGAGCGCGGACCTCTATCTGGTCAACGGCGACACGGATGACTGGCTCTACGGCGAACAGGGCGTCTGGGCGTTCACCGCCGAGGTTGGTGACGGCGCTGTCGATCACTATTTTTTCCCGGATACGAATCGAATTCTGCCGCTGGTGCTGGAAAATCTGGGACCGAACCTCTTCCTGGCCTATGCGGCCGGCGAAGAGCCGATCGTCGAGCACGTCGCTCTCTCGGACACCATCAAACAGAATGAGACCTTTGAGATCACCGCAACGGTCACTTATCCCATCGTCCTGACCGATTCAGTCGGCCTCGACAGCAGCAGCTTTCGACTTTACTATCGCCAGGAGAGTGATGCCTATTTTAATTCATCGCCTCTCTCTTTTGATGATTCGCTGCATCTTTTCAGAGGAGTTATTTCGGGAGAAGGTTTGAGTGGTCTGATTTATTACTATGTGGAGGCTCAGGACAGCCTGGGCCGGCGCGGGACATCGCCGCGGGCAGCCCCGTTGGCAGTGGATTCTTTCCTTGTGGCGTTGCCGACCGATTATCTGCGGCTAAAAGGCGAGATCGTGCGGCTGTTTCATCTTGGGCAGAATTATCCGAATCCGTTCAATGCCGCCACGCGCATCAGCTTTCATCTGCCAAAAGCGGCGCCCGCCAGCCTGGACATCTATGATGTCAGCGGCCGCTTTGTGACCAGCCTGTCGCAGGGAACTCTGGACGCCGGCGAACATGTGGCCATATGGGATGGCCGCGATATCTCCGGCGCCGCCGTCGCGTCCGGAATCTATTACTGCCGATTGCAGGTGCCGCTGATGCAAAAAGCGATCAAGATGGTGCTGCTGCGCTAGTATAGTGATATGCATGTACTATGTTTAATGTTTATGGCCTAATTTCCTCTCTCGTACGGTGTGCTTCCACTCTGTCATGCTTCTTCTGGATATTCCTAGTCCTTAACACAGCGGACTGAAAAGCCGCCTGCTTTATTTTGTGCATGGCGACCAATAGAAGCTGTGTTATACCACAAGTTGTGCTCCCATCCGTTGACATCGTTTGTTTCAGACTCCGAAGAAGACCACATATAGGTTGTCTCACCGATGCTACTAAATTCACCTTGTGTTGATCGTAATCCTCCAGGCAAAGCAGAGAACCCACTCTCATTGGTAGCTCCTGCGTTTGGACTGCGCCAATGAACTGTACCTATCTCTTTCAGTTTACCACCCTCATCCGTACCGCGGTCGCCGTTATTATTTACATCCGAAGGATTTATGCCGAGATGTATCTCCAGCTGTTGCCACTCTTCCTCGGTCGGTACGTGCCAACCTATCGGTGCAATGTCGCGGTTGTCGCTCACCGCGTACCAGTTATACAGGCGGCCGTAGATCTCGGCGTTAGCCGGATTGTTGTCGTAAATGCAGCAAGCGCCGATTTTCGAATTCATCCATTCGCTAGCATCACTAATTTCGGCTATTTCCTGGCCGTTGCGGTAGTGACCCACTTTTAAATTCTCTGCCATCCACCACTGATTGCCGATTTTGACTGTCTGATAAACATTGCCGTCGATATCTTCCACGGTTCCTTCTTTGTCGTCAACTGTGATCTGGTTTGTTGCAAAATCGGAGTGTTGACCTGTATCTATTACTTGTAATTTCACGGTATAGGTACCGCCAGCTGTGTATTGATGCGTCACCGTTTTATTTGATGAATAATTTGTATCCCATGCCCCGTCATTTTGCCAATCCCAGCGTACTTGGAGAGATGCGGTCGGATCTTCTTGGTCACTACATCCTGAGGCATCAAATGAGAAAACAGTGTATGTACTTCCTGAAGATGGCGTTACTGAAAAAGAGGCTGTTGGCGGAGTATCATCATTTGCCACATTGACAACTTTCGTCGTATCATCGACCAGTCCGTCACTATCCTTCACCTGCAGTTTTACGACATACGAGCCTGCTGCAGAAAATTTGTGCGTCGCCATTTTAGTCGTGAAATAGGCCGTGTCCCATGTCCCATCATTTTGCCAGTCCCAGCGTACTTGCAGGGTGGAGGCTGCGTCTTCCCGGTCACTGCACGCCGAAGCGTCAAAATAAAACTCGGTGTCAGTGTCTCCAGTAGATGGCGTCACCGAAAAGGAGGCTGTTGGCAGAGTATTCTCATTTGCCACATTGACAATTTTCGTTACATCGTCGACCAGTCCGCCGCTATCCTTCACCTGCAGTTTCACGACATACGACCCTTCTGCAGAAAACTGGTGCGTCGTTGTTTTAGTCGTGGAATAGGCCGTGTCCCATGTCCCGTCATTTTGCCAGTCCCAGCGCACTTGCAGGGCGGAGGCTGCGTCTTCCTTATCACTGCACGCCGAGGCGTCAAAGCTAAACCAGGTGTCTGTACCACCTGAAGTTGGCGTCACCGTGAAAGAGGCGACAGGAGATGTATTTGATTTTTGCACCTGCAAACTCCAGACGCTTGACCAGGCGCACCAGTTGCCATCCATATTCTGACAGCGCACCCGCCAGTAATATGTCCCCTCCGCAAGTGATTGCGTTGCCGTATAACTGGAAGTGGAGAGATTGGACTGTTGAATGAGCGGATGAGAGAAATCGGTGCTGCCAGCAAGCACGATTTCATATGCGGACGAACCGTTGACATCCGACCAGTCAAAGACCTGAGAGTCACCTGTCGAGCTGGAACCGTTTGCCGGTGCGAGCAGCACGGCTATTTGCGTCATCAATGTGACGCTCACTGCTGTCTCTCTGCCGGCTTCAACTCTTATCCCGCTGCTCGATCCATTATGGGTAATATTGGTATCCGCATCGAAAGCGGTCACAGTTATATTGTAAATATCAGATTTGAGCTCCGCAATTCGACCCGAATGATCGTTGTATTTAAAATTGTATTCCTGTGCGCCGGGATTTAGCAGCACTTTGATGGTGACAGGATCTCCTGTATGATTTTGGAGTTTTGCCAAAGCGTTGGCATTTTGACCGGGCCAAATGAATTGCATGCTCACGCTGCCTTTGTCGGGCGAAAAAGAATTGCGATTGCAATTCGATAAAAATGCCAGCGCAATCAGTTGCATCAGCATCAATTTTGCTCTCATGGCGATCACTCCTCACCAGCTAATATTCATCGAGCCTTTTTCATCATGATCACATCTGTTCGCTAAAACCGCAACGACAGTGACGCCGGCAGCCGCGCCGGCGCCAATGAGGAGCCATTTCTTAGCAGAGTTTTTCTTTCTTGGTTCTGGTTCTGCCTGTATCTTACTCATTTGCCCTGCTTGTTGCTGTGCAGCGACTTCCGATTGCCATTCTGCCAACGCTTCGTTGAAGAGTTCGATATAGGACGGTCTATCTCTATTTGCATCTGGACGATAGCTCTGGTCTATATCTAGCAAGTGCTTGATAATCTTTTTCGCCGGATCTTTGAGTTCCTTCCGATGATAAGCCTGCGCCAGGTATGTATGAGCGAGCCGCTGTTGTGTTGTATCAAGTTTGTCGTTTGTCAGGCAATCGCCCAGTATTTTTATCGCGTTATCGTAATCGAGATTTCGATACATCTCAATTCCTTTTTCTATTTTTGCATTGCCCGTTTCCTGTGACAGAATGGGCGACGCAATTATAAAGAAAAGCAGGCACAGTCGGATTGTTCTTTGAAGCAAAATGCCGACAAGTCTTGTTGCATCCATTTGAACCTCCCTGAATAACATCGCAGGAATCTATTTTTTTTGCGCAAGGTTGAATATGAATTTCACGTTTTCTCCCTCATCTATGAGCGCCGTTTTTTCTTCGCTCCACAGGTTCAATCTGTCATGTCTGACAGCTATCGCATATAAACCCACTGATAGTGTAATCTTGGCCGGAGTCTCTTTGCCGGTATTTTTACCATCGATATAGATATAGCCCCATCCAGGCTCCATACCAGTTGCGCCTATTTCGACGTCGATCTTTTTGTTGAAATCAATCACTCGTCTTTGCGTTTCATTCTGTTTGATCACCATTATTTTTTGCCATGTTCTTCGCGAGGAGGGATGTTCAATCCTGATGCTGTGCGGTCCAGTTTGAAGCGTCAGAGTGTGCCAGGTATCAACTTCTTTCATTACCAATCTATTATCTACAAAAATATCGCCAAAAGGCAAGACGAGAATACTTATTTCCCCCAAAAGTGGCTGCAATTTCATGTAGAGTCGCGTTTCTTTTCCCTCGCGAATCATAAATGTTGTGACCGTATCACTATATCCCTGCTTTTGCAGTTTGAGGGTATGTTGACCCGCAGGTAAATCTCTGATGGGAAGTGCTCCATATCTTCGATTGTCTATAAAAACTTGCGGATTGTCAGGCTCTGACGTCACAAAAAGCGTTCCGACGCTTGGTTGAAGCGGACTCGATCGTTCAAGTCGTTGACTTATGAGCGTATCACTTTTAATATAGATGCTGCTCGAATAGGTTTTATATCCGGCTTTGCTAATTGCAATTCTATATTGTCCTTTTGTTTTTTCAATAAGAGCCAGCGGGCTGGTTCCTATTTTTTCTGCATCAAGAAATATATCTGCGCCCTCAGGGCTGATAGAAAAGTTGACTTTAAAAGTATGGGATTCAGGCGCCGTGTCGCTTTGTCCTGATGAAGTGATTCCCGTTTCAGCGGGCACATCAGGGGCGATCTCCTGCGAATTAGAATCATTAATTTGATCAGCGCCTCTATTTGCTAGGCTGATATAAACTGCAGTGACAATTATCGCCATGATAATAGCAATGGAGCAATAAGCAATGATACGTCTGGCTCTTTTCCTCACTATTATGGCGCCAGGACTGTCTGATTTCTGGCTGGCCTCGGATGCCGGCGTTTTTAAAACATGTTGTGATCCTGTTACCTGAATTGTTTCAACTCGATCCTTGGCTTCACTTGCTGTCTTTTTTAGGACGGGAGTCGGCTTTGGTATGGCAGTGGTGTTTTGTGTTTTGCGAATCAGCGTCACACTGCTCAAATAAATGGCAACGGCTATTTTCCCGGCCACCAGGTCCTCTACGAGCTTGAAAATCTTACCATCTCTTTCCGAAAGCTCTGCAACTTTTTTTGTTATGATATTCATGGCAAAATTGTATTCAAGGGCGGGCAGCTTCCCGGTTTCATAAAGGTCTAACAAGAATGCCTGTTTTCGTTCCAGTGCCAATTGCTGTTGCCGTTTTTCCTCTTGCCTTATCCTTTCTATTTTGATTATCTTTTGCTTCGCCTGCTCCTGACTGGGATCCAGTTTTAACACATGTCTGTAACAAGCATATGCGTCGTGCAATTGGCCCGCAGTCAATGATGATTCTGCTCTCGCGAGCAACAAATTGACCTGCTTTTGAACCTCAGTTTCGTATTGTGATAAATATATTTTTCCGACAATAGCCCCTTTGAGAATGGGATGCATGCTGCCGCCCATCATGCGAGCTTTTCGAGATACATTCTCAAAAATATAATCGTATAATTCTCGATCTGTCACCAGACCGTCGCCATCGGTGTCAGCGGCGCCCTTTAGTCCCTGCATGAGGTAGTAGGTGAAAAGCCCGTGGCCCAGTTCCTCCGTTTCCATCGATACTTCATTCACGCCGCATGCCGTCACTACCAGTCGGCCTTCGCCGGCAACATTATCTAAAAAATCATTTGTGAGCTGGAGATGGCGAGTTTGATAATAGGGTTGTTGAAAGGTTCTGCCGCCTGCTTCTCCGCTATAGCATGAATCAATGAAAAAAACTATCTGATTCGATTCAATCCAAGCAAAAAATCTCTGGATATCGCCCATGGAGATAGCGGTGGCTCGGAGCGTATCCAGGTTTGCATCAGCGGGGATGAGATATTTTTCCATGCCATCCGGGGATGGACTTTTGGGATCAATCAGTGGCGCTCCATGGCCGGCATAATAAATGATGACCATGTCTTTGGCATCAGCGCGCCGGGGAATTTCGTGGCTGATAGCCGTTCGGATGTTCACTTGAGAAGCTTCTTCGTCTAGTAGCAAAATGACATTGTCGGGATGAATACGTCCCAGCTCTGAATCAGTTAGAATATCATAGATCCCCCTGGCGTCTGCATTGGCGAATTGTAAATTTGGAATTCTCGCATCTTTGTATTTGTCAATGCCAATTATGACAGCGTGGGCGTTTTTGCGAAAACTAGTTAATTTTATGTTGTGCATGGCCGCTAAAAATAATGTCAATGTCCATACATGAGGCATAAGATGAAAAAATGGATCATAGCATCAGAAAAACTCTCCGTCGTCCGATAATCATATTTGAACGCGTGCCGAAATGCATGCATATGAATCAATATATGCGGGTGACTCTATCGTCTTGCTATTCTCGCAGGAATAGGATCATTATCGGCCCCTCAATTTTCTCACCCGTGTATAAGAGTGTACCGAAAAACCGGAAATTTGCGAATTATTTTACATAATGGCAGGACTAAGTTGGCGTTCTATCTCCCGGGCACTGACGCCATCGAGATAACGCATAAAGGGGATCAGATCAGCATTTCACCCGGTCTTCAATTTCCGTGCTGTCCGTTCAAGATATTGTCTTTTTATATTTGAGCGAAGCGAACACCGTCGTCGAGATCGCCAGCAGCGACAGACGCGCCATATCCCAGCCGACATCGCTGATTCCGGAGCCCTTGAGCACAATCATACGCACGACGCGAATAAAGTAGGCGGCCGGATTGAGCTGATTCACCTGCTGCGCCCAGGCCGGCATGCTCTCCGCCGGTGTAAAGATGCCGCTCATGAGGATGAAAATCATCATAAAAAAGAAACAGACGAACAGGTACTGCTGCTGCGTATTGGCAAAGCTGCTGAGAAACAGACCCAAACCCATGACCGCTAGCAGATAGATGAGGGTGAAGCCGACCAGCAGCAGGAGATTGCCGACAAACGGCATCGCATAGACCAGCCGCGCCAGCACCAGGCCAAAAGCCAAATCCACTACGCCGATGACCATGAAAGGAATCATTTTGCCCAGGATGAATTCGTGCTTTTTGATCGGCGTGACGTTTATCTGTTCGCTGGTGCCGATCTCTTTTTCGCGCACCAGATTCATGCCGGACAATAAAAAGCCGATGGAGGTCACCAGGATCGCCAGAATGCCGGGCGCCATGTAGATTCTGTAGTTGAGTTCGGGATTGTACCAGTAGCGCGTCCGCGTCACAATCTGCGGCGAGGCTGAGACCGGCTTGAGGACAATGTGCTCCATGACGATGCGGCGATTAAATTCCGTTATAACGCCGGTGAAATAGACCAACGTCGTCTGCGCCAGCGCACCGTTGATGCCGTTGATCAGCAGCTGCAAACTCGCCGCATCATTCACCATCAGGTTGCGCTCAAAAGAGGTCGGAATGTGAAGAATGACATCGATCTCATCTCTATTCATCTGATTTTGCGCTTCCTGCATCGAGAATGTCATCCGGCGCACCTTGAAGAATTGCGATCCCTGCAGCGCGTTCACCAGCTCCCGCGAGGTCGATGACAAGTCAAGATCCACCACGCACAGATCAATGCCTTTGATGTCAAACGTCACAGCCGGAACCAGAATGAGCATCTGCACGATCGGCACCAGAATGATGACCCGCGCCATGAACTTGTTGCGGCGGATTTGAATGAATTCCTTCTGCAAAAGATAATAAAGAGTAGGCATTCGCATTTGCTCGCTAAAATTCGTGTCTGTTTCGCATTCTCTGTATTACAAATCTACAACATTGTGTTTTTTTTAAAGTTTTTGAGCATAGAGGATAAATAATATAACCACCGAGAACGCCGAGGGCCACAGAGGAAAAACAGACGTTTTTTTCTTCTATAATGGTGCATGGAGTGAACGTGATAAGCATTTTATTTAAGATGTAAAGTTTTTTTTCATTTATTCTCTCGGTGGTCTCGGTGCACTCGGTGGTTTGAATATTTTTGGTTGCGGCCAAAGGCCGCGCCAGGTTTTCACTCCAGCCGTATCTTGAACTTTTTCGCGCTGATGCTGATAAAGATGGCGGTCATGACAATCAGGACGAGCGTCTCTTTCCAGACAAACCTGAATCCGGTTCCCTTCAGCATGATGTTTTTGACGATGATGATGAACCATCGCGGCGGCAGTATCAGGCTGATGATTTGATAAAAAAGCGGCATGTTCTCCAGGGGAAAGATGAAACCGGACAGCAGAATGCTCGGCAACATCAAGCCGATGAGCGAGATGAACATGGCTTGCTGCATGGTTTTGGAGACGGTGGATATGAGAATTCCCAGCGACAGCGCCAGGCCGATATAAAGAACGCTCTCCAGCAGCAGCAACATCAGGCTGCCTTTGACCGGCAAGCCGAAGACAAAGTTAGCCATAGCAAGAATGAGCAGCACATCTCCAAATGCGAGCAGCAGATAGGGCGCCACCTTGCCGAGGATGATCTGCATTGGCCGCAACGGCGATACGAGCAGCACTTCCATGCTGCCAAACTCCTTTTCGCGCGTGATGGTGATCGATGTCATGAGCGCACAGATGAGCATGAGGATGAGGGTCATGAGGCCGGGCACAAACATGTATTCGTTCTGTAGAGCAGGATTGTAGAGCATGCGCACTGCCGGGACGATCTTCAGTCTGCCAGCCATTGCCAGTTCGCGATTGAAATCAGCAATCAGGGCTTCGCTATAAGAGGCGACAAGACGTCCGGTATTGGGCTCCGAGGTATCTACGATGAGGCCCATCATCGCCTCGCCCTCCCGCATAAACCGGGTGCCAAATCCCGACTCAAAGACGAGCACCTCTTTGACTGATCCGCTTTTGAGAATCTTTTCTACCTCGTTCACAGAGTTGAGCATATGACTGACGCGAAAATAGTTGGATGCATCGAATTTGTGGATGAGCTGCCGGGAGATCGTGTCGCGCGACAGATCAACGACCGCGATCTGCACCTCGCGGATATCCATGCTGATCACATAGCCAAAGATCAAGATCTGAGCTGCCGGGATGCCAAACAGAATGACCAACGTGCGAGGATCACGAATGATGTGGAGGAATTCTTTGTGGATGAAAGCGAGGAGACGATGCAAGGTTTTGGCTCCAAATGTTTGTATACTATCTACTATCTGCTTCTTCCTCACTCCTTGCGATTCGCAAAAACACTTCATTCATACTCCCCACGCCATAGTGCTTTTTCAGCGCAGCGGGTTTGTCGAGAGCGACAATTTTACCTTCGCTCATAATAGAGACGCGATCGCAGTATTCCGCTTCATCCATATAGTGAGTGGTGACAAAAACTGTGATGCCCTCGTACGCGGCCTTGTAAATCAATTCCCAAAATTGTCGACGAGTGAAGGGATCAACACCGGCAGTAGGTTCATCCAAAAAGACGATGGAGGGATGGTGAAGAATGGCCACCGAGAAGGCCAACTTTTGCTGCCAACCCAACGGCAGGTCGGCGATGAGGGTGTCTCGTTGTTTGCGCAAATCAAGTTGACCGAGCAGCTGGTCGATCCGACTCTTCAGATCGTGCAGTGACAATCCATAGATGCCACCGAAGAGGCGCATGTTTTCGTACACCGTGAGGTCTTTATACAGTGAAAATTTCTGACTCATGTAGCCGATACGCTTTTTGATGGCCTCGGCCTGTTTGTGCACGTCCAGGCCATCGACGCGCAACTCACCGGAGGTGGGCCTGGATAGACCACATAAAATGCGCATGGCTGTGGTTTTGCCGGCGCCGTTGGCGCCCAGGAAGCCAAAGACCTCTCCCTTGAAGACATCAAATGTCAGATCATCGTTGGCCACAAATGTGCCGAATTTTTTCACCAGATGTCTGACGAGGATGACCGGTATCTGCTGCATTAATTTTTCCGCATCAGGCGTAAAAAGCAATCCTCTATATTTGGCTTGATGGTGGTGATGTGGATCTCCTCCGTCTGAGCAGTCAAGAAATGGACGAGCTCGGTTTCGTCCAGTTCGTCATTGACCGTTGTGATGTGAACCGAATCGCCAAAAGCAAAGACCGATTCGATGGGGCGATAGCTCCGCAGTCTTTCGATGAGCATGTGCTTGTCATCGCTCTGCACCGCCCAGAGCTTTTTATCAAAACGCGCGACAATCCGGGCCGGCGAATCGATGGACAATATCTGGCCATCCTGCAAAAGCGCGACTCGGTCACACAATCCGGCTTCGTCCATATAAGGTGTTGACACCAGGATGGTGATGCCGTGACTTTGCAGATTTTTCAGCATCTGCCAGAATTCCATGCGCGAGACCGCATCGACGCCGGTTGTCGGTTCGTCCAATAGCAGCACTGTGGGCGCATGAATGAGAGCGCAGGAGAGCGCCAGTTTTTGTTTCATGCCGCCGGACAACCTGCCGGCGAGGCGTTTCTTGAATGGCTCTATGTGAGAATAAATATCCTTGATGAGCTCATAATTCTCCTCCACTGTGGCGCCAAAGACCGCCGCATGGAAGCGCAGATTTTCTTCCACGGTCAGGTCGTGATAGAGAGAAAAACGACCCGGCATGTAACCTGTGATGAGGCGGAGCTGTTTATAGTCTTTCACCACATCATAGCCGGAAAGAGTGGCGGCGCCGGAATCCGGGCGCATCAGGGTGGCGAGAAGGCGAAACAGCGTTGTTTTACCGGCGCCATCCGGGCCGATGAAACCGAATAACTCGCCTTCACTGACGCTGAAAGAAATATCCGCCAGCGCTGTGACGGAAGCGAAATTTTTACAGAGATGCTCTGCCTGAATCATCTTTCTCTACCCGCCATACCTCTACAACAAATTTGCAAGTTTTCCACACTTTTTTTCGCATGATATTTAAAAGTAATAAAATCAATCTTGGAGTCTTTATGTCTTGTGTGAATGGACTTATCAGGCTAACATAGTATCTTTGTTTTGAAATCCCTTACTCGGAAGGCCGTGTGAAAATAACTTCACCCGGCATACCGATTTTTATAGCGCCGTCATTGGCGACTCGCACTTTGACAGCGTACACCAGAGTGACGCGGTCCTGCTTTGTCTGAATGATCTTGGGGGTGAATTCCGCTGAATCGGATATCCAGATGATGGTGCCGGGATAATCGATATATTTTTTACCGTCGTCGATGCGCACGGTGCAGCTGCTGCCGATCTTGACTGCGCTCATCTGTGCGCCGGAGATGTAAATTCGCAATGTCATCTCGTCCAGGTTGGCAATTTTGTACAGCGGTTTTCCGGCTGCTGTCATTTCAAACGCTTCGCAATACTTGTTCAGCACCGTACCGTCGATGGGATTTATGACCCGACAACGACGCATCTGTTCAGAGATCAGGTCCAGGTTTGAATTGACCGCCGCGAGCTCGGCGACAACAGTCTGGCGCTGTGCTCGCGCGGCGTTCAACTGTTTGTTGAGGATTTTGTCGGCGCCGACGAGATCATCGAGCTGTTTACGCGTCGCCGCGTCATCCTGGAGCATGTTCCGGACGCGTTGCAGATCCACCTGCATGTTGTCGATCTGCTGTTGGACAACCGCTATCTGCGCTTCGGCGTTCACCATCTTTGCCCGCACACTTTGCCGTCGCGCCAACAGCTCCTGTTTTTGCAGCGCCGGCAGCGTCGAGTCCACAGTGGCCACGTGTTGACCCTTACGAAGCAGCTGACCTTCGAGGAGATCGAGATGAATCAACTTGCCGCTCACCTCGGCGGACACCATTGTTTCTGCGGCTTCAAAGACACCGTACGCATCCGGAGATTTTTGCCCGGCGCAGTCGGCGAGTAAAAATCCTGCTAAAAAAAGCGTCGCGATTCTATTCATAATCTTTTCTCTATCGTGCGAATCAGCACCATCTTTTCAATTTATGAATACAGTTTATCTGAAATTTGATCACGATCAGTTTTTTTACTAATCTGCCCACTGGCCGGAAATTGTCAGGTAATTCACTATTGCCTGCACCAACTGGATTTTATGCAGTTCAGAATTGATGCGCGCCCGGTGCACGGCATTCAGCTCGGAAGTGAATTCTGTGGCGCTGATGGCGCCATTATCCAGTTTGGCAGCGGCAGCATCGACGATCTTTATACGCAGCGCCAAGAGTTTTTCATCGCTCTCCAGCGAGGCGTTGATTCGGTCGATCTCGGATCGGCTGTTTTGTAAAGCGATCTCTATTTTCTGCGCAAAGTGGGCTTTTTTTGCATCGATAATATTTTGCTGCGCCTGCAAGGCGTTGCTGCTGCGTCTGCTGCTGTTCCAGTTGAAAATCTCCCAGTTGATCGCCGCACCGACGATATAATAGGTATCAAAATGATCGTTGAAAAAATCACTGCCGGGCGGCTGACCGTAGCCATAGGTGCCAAACAGTGCGGCTTTCGGCAAACGCGTTGAGCGCACCTTTTTTTTATCCATTTCCAGAGCCATTTTTCGTTTTTCAAAGAGCTCCATTTCCGGCCGGTGAATCTCGCATTGCGAGGGTATCTGCACGGTCGGCAGGATGAACGTTGACTCGTCGGTCTCTTCGCCAACAAGCTGACTCAGAATGGTTGTCGCTTCCTCTCGGCGTATCATGAGCTCGGTGATCTGTTGATCCACGCTGAGCAGCTCCGCCTCGAGGATATCCAGATTGCTCGGCAGGACGGCGCCGTTGCGGACGGCTGATTGCACGGCGGCTAGACGCTGCAGAATCTCTTTTTTAAAAATCGTCGCCAATTCTGCTTGTTTTTCCAGCATCAGCAGCGCAAAATAGACCTGATTGACCTGCTCCCTGACCTGGTAAAATTCGGTTTGCAGTGCCTGCAGATCCGCGTCGAGAACAGCCAACTCGACCTTTTTGCCGGCGCTGACCGTTCCACCATCATAAATTGTCTGCTGGAGGTCGAGGGTGAATTTATATTGCTCCTTCGGCATGGTTGAGAATGGAGTTGATGGCATCGCAAATGGCAGGGCCAGCACCTGGCCAAAATCGACGACATCCGACATGTACGTGGCATTGGCGGTGGCGTTGAGCGACGGCAGCCATTTGGCGTTCAGATTGGCGCGCTGCAGTTCATAGATGTGTTGCCGGTTGCGCCATTCCTCCTGCAGCGGGTGCGCCTTTTCGGCTTTCTCGTAACAGTCGAACAGCGATAGATCAGTAGCGACCAGATGGCTGCACCATACCAATGTCGCCAAAGCAAAAGGGATTCGTTTCATTTGTTCTTCACCGCATTCATGATGAACTGCGCCAATTCGGTTTTGCGCCGTTCGATCACATCATTGAAATTGACGTTTTGCTGAAAAAGCATCTCGAGCACGCCGCGCGCGAGAAACGGAAACATTGACAGGGCGATGACATTGATGAAGAGTTGCGTTTTGTCAACAGGGCGGATGTTGCCGGATTGAATCTCATCGTCTAATTGGCGAAAGACATTCTGCACCATGAGGTCTATGCGCTCCGCGCCAAAGATTTTTGCCAGGCGCTGCGGATTTTGATTGATTTCATTCAGCACAAAGGTCGGCAGGTGAGGATGTTCTTGCAGAAAGCTGATGTGCTCATTATAAAACATCTGCAGTTTCCGCTCTAACGGCAGGTCATTGCTAAAACAGCCGAACAGCTTGTCAAACATCGTCGCCGCCAGTGCGGCGAATACAGCGTCAAAGAGCTTTTCTTTGCTGCGAAAATAATAGTGCAGCAGGGCTTGATTGATGCCGGCGCGAGCGGCGATCTCTTGCATTCTGGCGCCAGCAAAGCCTTTTTCCTCAAAGGCTTGCGTTGCGGCAGCAAATATTTTTTCTTGAGTGATGCTTTTCAGAGTCATCAGCACTACTCACAATAAATGGTCAGACTGGAATTGCTGCGGGAGGATTTTCCAATTTGCCCGCCATTTCATACGTATTTTATATCTACGGTCTTTGTCCTCAGTCGGAACAGAGCAAAACGCCGAACCTTTTTCGCATCCTCGCTGGATTTGTGTTGTTATGTTGAAAATGTTTACCACAAACCACGGCGCAAAACTGCGTCATTTCAAAGGCTATTAAAAATTGAATAATATAGTTTAATAATATAATTTGATTAATTAATT
>JAFGJB010000304.1 GCA_016929295.1 Candidatus Zhuqueibacterota bacterium
AAGTAAATTGGCAATTCACAATTGATGATGCCAGAATTAAACTAAAACGTCTTTATCCAACTTTATTAACTTGACATGACACTAGGTCTCTGCAATACAAATCAGCAACATCTTGTTTTTTTAGCAAAGTTATAAAGCAAACCGCCGATGGCGCCGAGATTCGCAGAGAAATTGCCCGATTTCGCTTCTTTTCCTCTGTGATTCTCGGCGCTCTCAGCGGTTTAGATTTTTTTGGTTGCGGCCAAAGGCCGCGCCAAGGGATCAATGTTCGAATAGAAGGAGAAAATATATGCTACTGGGAACTGGCGATTGGCTCATCGTGGCCGCATTTTTTGTGGTGATATTATCCATCGGCGTCCTGACCTCCAAAAGGGCCGGCAAGAGCTCGACGGAATTTTTTCTCTCCGGCCGTAATATGCCATGGTGGCTGCTCGGCGTGTCGATGGTCGCCACCACTTTTTCGACCGATACGCCCAATCTGGTGACCGACCTGGTGCGCACGCACGGCGTCTCGGGCAACTGGCTGTGGTGGGCCTTTCTGCTCACCGGCATGCTGACCGTCTTTGTCTATGCCAAACTCTGGCGACGCTCCAAAGTGATGACCGACATCGAGTTTTACGAAATCCGCTACAGCGGCAAGCCGGCGGCCTTTTTGCGCGGCTTTCGTTCCCTCTATCTCGGCGTGTTTTTCAACGTCATGATCATGGCTACTGTATCCCTCGCCGCGATAAAGATCGGAGGAGTCCTGCTCAATCTGACGCCGCTGCAGACTATAGCTTTCGCCATGCTTGTCACGGTCATTTATACCGGCCTCGGCGGTTTGCGCTCGGTGCTGATGACCGACTTTTTTCTCTTTTCTTTTGCCATGTTCGGCGCGATCATGGCCGCCATCGTGGCGGTCGGGCTGCCGGAGGTCAACGGCCTCGCCAATCTGTTCAGCCATCCCAATGTGATCGGGAAATTGAACATGTTGCCCGATTTCAGCGATTCGTCGCATCTCGTCCCGGTCCTGCTCATCCCGCTGGCGGTGCAGTGGTGGAGCGTCTGGTATCCCGGCGCCGAGCCCGGCGGCGGCGGCTATCTGGTGCAGCGGATGTTGTCGGCCAAGAACGAAAAAAATGCCATGGGCGCGACGCTCCTGTTCAACAGCGCGCACTATGCCCTGCGTCCCTGGCCGTGGATCATCGTCGCGCTGACTTCTCTCATCATCTATCCCGATCTGGCGACGCTGACGACCAAATTCCCCCACATCAATCCGAGCATCATCAAGCACGATCTGGCCTATCCCGCTATGCTCACCTTTCTACCCCATGGCATCCTCGGCATTGTCGTCGCGTCGCTGCTCGCGGCCTATATGTCGACAATGGCGTCGCATCTCAATTGGGGCTCTTCTTACATCGTCAATGATTTCTACAAGAGATTTGTCAAACCGGCCGCGCCGGAAAAGGAGCTGGTGGCTGTCGGCCGCCTCTCAACCGTGCTGCTCATGATCCTCGCCGGCGCTGTCGCTTTGTTGCTATCCAATGCGCTGCAGGCATTTCACATATTGCTGCAGATCGGCGCTGGCACAGGATTGATTTTCATCCTCCGCTGGTTCTGGTGGCGCATCAATGCCTATACTGAAATCACCGGCATGATCGTCTCTTTCCTTGTCGCATTTTATCTCGAAATCGTGCATGTCAAGCTGGGATTTCAAGCTCTTCCGGAACACGTCAATCTGCTCATCGGCGTCGGCATCACCACGCTGGCGTGGCTGGTCGTCACTTTTTTGACCAGACCGGTTGACAAGGAGACTTTGCGCAATTTTTACTCCCTGGTGCGACCGGGAGGCAACGGCTGGGACAAGCTGCTGGATCTGCTGGAAAAGGAAGGCCGTCCGGTCGAAGGGAGAGCGACAAAGGGAGATCTGCCGCTGGGAATCCTGTGCATGGTCGCCGGTTGTCTGGCCGTCTATTGCACCGTGTTTGCGGCGGGATATTATCTCTATGGCAATACTGTCCCCGCCATCATCACCACGCTCATCGCGGTGATCGCCGCCGTTTTCCTCATCCGGACGTGGGGGCGTTTAGAGATGAAGTGATGTAAGAGGTGAAACGTCAAACGTCAAACGTGAGACGTTGTGTCGAACCAGTATCATTCGTTTCACGTTTGACGTTTCACCTCCCCCATTTGCCCCGCCGCGTCTTTTTCTTTATCGATTCATGCAAAATTCGTAAATAGTGTTCACGGCTGATGTTTTCCGCGCCCCATCTCAACAGATGCGGCGAGGTGATCTGGGCATCCAAAAAGTCGAAATTCCACTCTCTGAGACGCTGGACGAGATGATAGAGCGCCACTCTGGAAGCATCATTGACGAGATGGAACATCGATTCACCAAAAAAGGCGCCGCCGAGAGACAATCCATAAATACCGCCGACCAGCTGGCCGTCCAGATGCGCTTCGATCGAATGGGCGTAGCCGAGATGGTGCATGTCGATGAAGGCCTTGACGATATCGCGCGTGATCCAGGTGCCGCGCTGACCTGGTCGGGGTGAGAGGCGGCAATAGCGGATGACCTGTTCGAAATTTTCATCAAAGGAGATGGAGAATTTCCCCTGCCGAATCGTCCGTTCGAGTCGCTTGGAGACGATGAGATTTTCGGGAAACAGCACCAGCCGCGGATCGGGCGACGCCCAAAGCATGGGTGCGTCCTCTTCTTCCGGCCACGGAAAGATGCCGTTCGAGTAGGCGAGCAGCAGCCGCTCGGGCCGCAAATCGCCACCGACGGCGAGAAGACCATCTTCGGCCAGGGAGGGATGCGGAAAGATGAGATCATCTGTTATTTTGAAAATCGGCATGACGTAAATTACAAAATTCAAATGACAAATTACAGAGAACTGTATCAGCATGACCATTGTGTGCATAGCAAAATGTCATTTGAATTTTGCCCAAGAATGATTACAATAATGTGATGAATGCTGTTTTTCGGGGGTAACGATCATGGGAGAAACATATGGCCACTCAACTAACGGTATCTGCACCGGGGCGAATTTGCCTCTTTGGCGAGCATCAGGATTATTTGGGTTTGCCGGTCATCACGGCTGCCATCAATTTACGCATCAAGATTCAGGGCGGTCTTTCCAGGGATGATAAAGTCCGCATCGATTGCCCGGACGTGGGTGAATACGATGCTTTTTCTCTGTTTTATCCGCTTCGATATTCGAAAGAACGCGATTATTTCAAGAGCACCCTCAACGTGCTGCAGCGTGCCGGACTCGATCTGAAGGGTGGAGTCGATGTGGTCGTGCGCGGCACCATCCCGATCAATTCCGGCACCTCGAGCTCCTCGGCCCTGGTGGTCGCCTGGAGCGCGTTTTTGCTCAAGATGGCGGGTGACGAGAGAGCCGTTGATCCGCTCAAGATAGCCGCGCTGGCGCATGCGGCCGAAGTCCTCGAGTTCAAAGAGCCGGGCGGCATGATGGATCACTATAGCTCAGCCCTCGGCGGCGTGCAATTCATTTCTTTCGAGAACGGCACACAACCGGAAGCTTTGCCGGTGCAGCTCGGCGCGTTTGTGCTGGGCGATTCCCGCGAGCCCAAAGACACCAGGGGCATCCTGGCACGGGTGAAAAATGGCGCCCAACACGGCTTGCGCATCATGGGACGGACTATCCACGTCCTCAGCGAGGATGAGATCGATGCCTTTAGGGGGCAGCTGTCCGCTGACCAGGAAAAGATATTGCGCGCGCAAATCATCGACCGGCACATCACCCAGGTGGCGGTAGCGCTCATGCAAACCGCCCCGTTCGATCATGCGCAGTTCGGTCATCTCCTCTCCAAGCATCAGGAACAGCTGCGCGACGGCCTCGGCATCTCGACGCACAAGATCGATCGCATGATCGATGCGGCGATGGCCGCCGGCGCCCTCGGCGCCAAGATCAACGGTTCCGGCGGCGGTGGTTGCATGTTCGCCTATGCGCCGCAGTACGCTGAAAGAGTGGCCGAGGCAATCGCGCGCGCGGGAGGGAAGGCGTATGTCATTAAAGTTGATGAAGGGGTGAAGATGGTAGAGAACAGTATGTAGTAGATAGTTATGCCAAAACACTCAATTAGAATAATTGAATTTAAAATGAATTTGCATTAAATTATCTGAAATTGATTATGCACTGGAAGTAATAAATGCCGAAGGTTTTTTCATGGAGAGGTTATAGATTTCACTTTTTATCTAACGAAGGTGATCCTCCAGAGAATTGCCATATTCATGTCCAAAAGGGCAACAACAGGGCAAAATTTTGGATTGAACCTTATATTTCATTGGCATATAACTACGGCTATAGCAGCAAAGATCTCAATGCATTTCATAAGATTATTGAAGAAAATGAGGAATTAATCAGGAGTAAATGGTATGAATATTTTCCCAGACTTTTGAAAGCGAGTTCTTCCCAAAGAGAGAATTATATATTAAGTGGCAATGGAACGGGAATACATTGGGAAGAGATAGATGAAGATATAAGTGTATATGGACTTTTAATGGGAAAAAGGGACTTGACTCAAAA
>JAFGJB010000305.1 GCA_016929295.1 Candidatus Zhuqueibacterota bacterium
CATTTTCGCCCTGCATATCGCGGGAATCGGAATGGCCTTTGCCGCCGATGCCGACGCAGCCGATATTGAGCTTGTCTGATGGCGCCAGGTAGCCCGGGCCGCCGAGGACGTGACGCGGTACAATCGTGAACGCGGCAGCCGTAGCAGCGGCGCTGCCGATGAAGCGACGGCGTGAGACGCTCGTTGATTTTTCATTGGATTGTTTCATGTTTGCCTACCTCTTTGTTCGGTCATAAGGATTGCTGAATATTTTTCAAAAATAGCAATTTTGACTTGTCATGCAAGCAGCTTGTCAATGGACGTCCGTTCGAACAGAACGTTGACAGGATTTATCAAGTTGCCAGGTTCTCTCAGGTTCCTTCTATTATTGATCCATGCTATCCAACAGTTCTTTGGCGCCGCTTTTAATTCTGTCATCCGCAGTGTTTTCATAGACCTGGCGAATGATGGCCTTTCTTTTAGCAGCATCGCCGCCGCGGCCTCGCCAGGCGTTACCCAGGACGGCTATTTCCGCTTCGCCCTTGAGGTCCGGATCATTGAGATATTCTGCTGCCAGAAACATGGCGTCGCTGCTCTGCACCTCGGCGAGTCCGGAGAGCGCCATGCGTTTTTCGCTAATCTCTTCAGCCATGTCGAGTGCATTCTTGTATTTAGCGACCGTCTCCGCTTTGGGGCGATCTGATTCCAGTCCCAAAAGACGGATATAGCCGCGCAAGCCCAGCACTTTATGCGCCGGATCCTCGGCGGTTTTGGCGACGTTTTCAAGATCATCCAATGGTATGGGAGTCGGCCATTCGGAGAGGGATAAAATCGCGGCGCGTTTCAGGTCATCCTCTTTGCTTGACAGCGCTTCGCGCATGACGGACAAGGCGTCCGCATCGCCCAGTCGGCCTACCACGAGCATGAGTGAGCTTTTTGCCTTCATGTCTTTTACGCGCACCATGGCATCGATGACCGCGTCGCCCTGTTTTTCTTTTTCCTCAATCTGGCTGGCGATCGTCACAACCGTGCGTTCTGCTTCGCGACGTTCGGCATCCACCTGGGCATTGACGAGCAGCTCGATGAGCGCCGGCAGGTCAGCCGGGGCAGCGACCTGCGCCAGCGACTTCAGCGCCGCAACGCGAACGCGAGCCTCTTCGTCTTTTGCCGCGGCCAGCAGAGTGGGCACGGAGGCGTTCATTTGGCGAGCGCCGATAGCTTCGATCAGTTCAACCTTGGTCTGGGGTGAAGCCTTCGCTGCTGCCGCGGTGATAGCATCGTTTACACCGTCTGCGTTCAAACGGGCCAGCGCCTCTTTGGCAGCCTTTTGTTTGTCACCCGCTGTCGAGCCGGCCAGTTGCGCTAATAGCTCCACATCGTCTTTTGAGCCGATCGCGGCCAAAGCCTGGATCGCTGTGATGCTGACGTCTTCATTTTCATCCTGCAAAGCTCTGGTGACCGCATCGTGGACCACCGGATCGCCTTTCACTTTGAAGGCGGTGAGCAGCTGCACCTGGCCGAGCGGATCGAGGTTGGCAAGAGTGGCGGCAATCGCCGGTAGATCCAAGTCGCGTTGACACTGATGCACCATGCTGATGGCGACGGCTTTGATGGCCGGATTTTCTTCTGCGCCAAGGACTTGCACGATGAGCTCGGTCGGATTGTCGACCGTTTTGATCAGACCTGTCAATGCCGCCGCCCGAGTCGGGACTGATTCGGCGGGTGTATAAAGTGGTTCATAAATTGCCTCGGCTTTCTCTTTGGCGCCGTTTTTGAAAAAAGCGTCCGCGTTCTTCAGGTAGGCGTTAACAGTGACGGCGCGCACAGGCCCCGTGGCTTTCAGCAGAGAAGTGCCGAGAAGGGTGGCGGATTCATCCGTGCCGATTTTCCCCAGGGCCGCGGCCGCAGCCATGGCGATATTCGCATCCTTTGCTGTCAATAGTTTGCCGAGATCTGCCGCGGCGCCCGTCATTCGTCGTTCACCGATGGTATTGATGATGCCGACTTGCACGGCGCCTTTAGTCTTTTTCATCGCGGCGAGGAGCGTCGCATCGACTTGTTCTCCCGGAATGCGTTCCAGGGCGTAACGGGCGATATCGGCCGTCTCTTCCTGTTTGAGCAAATTTGCCAGGATCGGGACCGATTGTTCCGTACCCATAATGCTGAGCTCTTTGCAGAGGAACTGTTTTGCTGCGAACGTGGTCTCCTTGACGCCCACGACCTGGAGCATGGCCTTTTCATATTCGGCCAGTTTCAGCGCGTCGCCGGAAGCCTGCCGCAACATGTCAGACAAGAGTGTCAAGTTCTCGCGGCTGTCGCCATAATCATAGGAAGATACTTTGGTGAGCACCTCGGAGAGATCGGCGGCGAAAAGAGAAAACGACAAACCTGCGATGAGCAGTATGGAAGAGATTCGGATCATGTCAAACTCCTTCTGGTTCTATGTGAAAGTACGATGCACCTCTCGCAATGGCGCCAAATCGCCAGCGCGCGGATTTTGGTGGGGCTGCGGATCTTATCTTCACAACCGCCAGGGTGACCGGGTCGGCTTTTTCAGCATTTTATTTATTTCATCATCGGTGCTGATCTCATTGATCGGGTCCCAGGAAATCGGCTTGTCGAGCAGCATGGCGATATTGAGCAGATGGCAAATGGTCGCCGTGCGATGGCCAATCTCCTCGTGAGCGATGGCTTTTTTACGCGATTTGACGGCGTCGAGAAAATTGCGATGGTGGCCCGGGCTATATTCCGTATGGATTTCATGCGGCGCGATTTTGGATTTCAAGATCTCCGGATTGGATGCCTCCAGTCGTCCGCCATGAATGTGGATGAAAATCCAGCCATCGTCGCCGATCAGTCTGAGTCCTCGATTCCCTTCGCTGGTACCGACGAGCCTGACGCCATTTTTATAGCGGCATTCAAATTCATATTCGATGAAGCAGTCGAACAGTTTACTGGTGACCTGAGCGCCCTTTGCTTTGAGTTCAATGGGGCCGCTATCGTCAGCGTCGTTGATGAATTGCGCCAAATCGATGATGTGGGCGCCGCGGTCGGTCATCTCGCCGCCGCCGGTCTCGAGGATGAAGCGCCACCAAAAGTGGGTGCGCATCTTTGTGTACTCGGCCCATGAGGCCGGGCCGAGCCACATGTCATAATGGAAGCCGCGGGGGGCAGGCATGACCGGATGTGCGCCTTTGTCCTGACGAAGCTGCTCGTGATGGCTATCCGAATTTGGCATGTTCACATGAATTTCCGCGAGGTTGCCGATGCGGCCGTTTTTCACCAGTTCGTAAACGTAGCGAACGCTGTCGTTAGAGCGCTCGTGACTGCCGGTTTGCAGGATGCGTTCATTTCTCTGCACCGTCCGGCAGACTTCTCGTCCTTCTGCGACCGAATTGACGAGCGGTTTTTCGCAATAGATATCCTTGCCCGCCTTGGCGGCGGCGATGGAGATGAGTCCGTGCCAGTGATCGGGGGTGCAAACGGTGACAGCGTCGATATCTTCCCGAGCCAGCAAGTCGCGAAAATCGATGCAGGTCGAGAAATCAGTCGCTTTTTTCGTCACGCCTTTGTCTTTATAGGCCGCGATGGCTTTTTCCACTGCCGGTCTAAGGCCGGCGGCGCGATTGCCCGGTTCCTGATAGAGCATGTCAAAATCGCCGACGCCCTCATCCACGTCGCACAGGGCGATCATTTCCGTGTCGGGTTGACCGATGAAGGCGCGCATGTTATGCGTCCCCTGACCGCCGAGACCAATGCAGCCCATGGTGATGCGATTGCTTGGCGCGACTGAGCCATTTTTCCCCAGCGCTGATCCAGGGATGATCAGCGGAGCGGCCACTGCCGCGGCCGATGTGTTTTTCAGGAATTGACGTCGATTCATCATAGTGTTCTCATTCCCCTTTCATTTTTAATTGATTACTCGGTCTCGCATCCGCCTGCAGATCGCCCAGCGCGTATTGGATGCCCGCGAGGATGTGTTCGAGCACGGGCGCATTCCAGAAAATGTGGGCGTTATGGCCCAGGCTCGTGTAAAAGACGCGGCCTTTGCCGTATTCGCGGATCCAGCTCATGGCAAAGTCCTTGTCCGCCAGGCGTTCCGGCAAAAATCGGCGAGCTGGATTCATGTCGGTCTTGTCGATGTCGATGGATAAAAGGACGCGCAAGTCATCGCGCGAATAGGGCGCGCGAAATTGAAAGACCTCATCCTGGATGG
>JAFGJB010000025.1 GCA_016929295.1 Candidatus Zhuqueibacterota bacterium
AACTGTAGAATAATATACTACAATTGTAGAAGATTGTCAAGGAAAATTATGAGAATTACAAATTACGAATTACGAATTACGAATGGATTTTAGCAGCTTTACTTTTGTGTATTAAAGCTTTAGATTAGCTTTTGTTGTTTTTTGGATGGAGCCAATGAGTTTGAGCAATTCTTCAAGGTCTTTTTCTACGGAAGAAAATTGATCTTGCGTAATATAGTCCGTCGCATGAAGGAGCTTGAGCCAGTACAATGTTTCTCTCGCTTCTTTATACGCGATGGACATTTTGTTTAAAAAATCTCTTTTACTCTGCGCCCCTAATGATTCTTCGACATTAGCTCCGATAGAAGTGCCACTTTTTAGAACCTGCTTCGAAAGAACAAATTCTCTATGTTCTTCAATCAAATATTTGTATAACAGGATAATTCTGATCGCAAATTGAAATGATTTATCCTGAACTATATTTGCCGATTTCATACCGTCCCCTTTTTATTTGTTCATTCGTAATTCGCAATTCGTAATTAAAATCCAGTTTGCTCGGTGCGCGCAATGATCTCCTCTTGCAGCGCTTCGGAGAGATCGCAAAAATAGTCGCTGTAGCCGGCGACGCGGACGATGAGGTCGCGATGCTCCTCTGGATGCAGTCGCGCACTCTTCAGCGTCTCGGCGTCGATGACATTGAACTGAATGTGATGGCAATCGAGATTGAAATGGGTGCGGATGAGATGGACGAGATTGTCGAGCCCCTTGTCCGTCGCCAGCAGCTGCGGCGAAAACTTTTGATTGAGCAGGGTGCCGCCGGTGCGGATATGGTCCATTTTCGCCACCGATTTGATAACAGCCGTCGGCCCGCGACGATCCGCTCCCTGCACGGGCGAGATGCCCTCCGACAACGGGCGGCCGGCTTTGCGGCCATCCGGCAGGGCGCCGGTGACCGAGCCAAAATAGACGTGACAGGTGGTGGGCAGGAGATCGATGCCATAGCGACCGCCGCGACTGTTGGGCCGGCCATCGATGGCGCTGTAATAGGCCTCGAACACCCGTCGCATGATGCCATCGGCATAGTCGTCGTCATTGCCGAATTTCGGCGTCTTGTTGAGGAACAGCTGCCGCAGGCTCTCGTGGCCGCTGAAATCGGCGTCCAGCACGGCGACCAGTTCTCCCAGCGTCAGCGCCCCTTTGTCGTAGACGTGGTATTTGATCGACGACAGCGCGTCCGTGATGCTCCCCAGTCCGACGCCCTGGATGTAACTCGTATCGTAGCGCGCGCCGCCGTCGTGATAGTCCTTGCCCTTTTTGATGCAATCGTCGATGAGCAGGGAGAGGAAGGGCGCCGGCAAGCAGGCAGCATAGAGGCGCTCGATGATATTATTTCCTGCAATTTTAATATCAATGAAATGACGCATCTGCTTTGCAAAAGCGCTGAACAATTCATCAAATGAAGTAATAGAGTCCGGATCACCCGTTTGCAAGCCTAACTGCACGCCGCTGCGAGGATCGACGCCGTTGTGCAGAGTCAACTCCAGAATCTTTGGCATATTGAAATAACCGGTCAAATTATAGTTTTCTTTGCCAAAGGCGCCGGTCTCGACACAGCCGCTGGTGCCGCCGTTACGTGCATCCTCGAGCGATTTGCCAACCCGCAGCATCTCCTGCACCACAACATCGTGGTTGAAGGCGGATGGTTGGCCAAAGCCGGTTCTGATGATCTGCGCCGCTCTTTTTATGAATTGGTCGGGATTCTTTTTACTCACTTGAATCGATGAGCTCGGCTGCAGCAGTCGCATCTCTTCGATGACATCGAGCAGCAGATAGGTCACCTCGTTCACGCCATCGCCGCCATCCGCGGTGACGCCGCCAAGGTTGATCTGGGCGAAATCGGTGTAGGTGCCGCTCTCCGCCGCCGTGACCCCGACTTTGGGCGGCGCCGGTTGATTGTTGAACTTGATCCACAGGCAGTGCAGCAGCTCGCGCGCTTTTTCGTGCGTCAGCGTGCCGTCCTGCAGTCCTTGCTGATAGAACGGCAGCAGGTGCTGATCTAGTCGTCCCGGATTGAACGAGTCCCACGGATTCAGCTCGATGGTGACGCCGAGATGCACAAACCAGTAACATTGCAGCGCTTCCCAAAAGTTACGCGGCGCGTGCGCCGGCACATATGCGCAGATCTCCGCGATCCGCCGCAGCTCTTTCGCCCGTTGTGGATCTTTTTCCGCGCCGGCTAAATCGCGCGCCTTGTCGGCATGGCGCTGTGCAAAAATCATGAGCGCCTCAGCGCAGATCGCCATGGCCCGCAGCTCTTCCCGCCTGGCAAAGGCATGGGCATCGCTGTAAAAATCCAGATTGTCGATGCTTTGTTGGATATCATTTTTTAAGTCAAGCATGCCTTTGCGATAGATTTTATCATCGAGCGTCGTATGGCCGGGGGAACGCTGTTCCATGAATTCGGTGAACACACCCGCCGCATAGGCGTCGCGCCAGGCCGGCGCCATTTCGGCGAGCAGGCGCTCGCGCATGGTCTTGCCGCGCCAGAAGGGGATGGCCTGCGAGCGATAAAAAGAACGCACGTGTTCCGATACAGCAAAGGGAATTTTGTCTCGGGAATGGAGAATGTCAAGATCCTCCAGCGTGTGACAGCACAATTCCGGATAGGTCGGTGCTGCCTTTGGCTCGGGGCCCTTTTCCCCGACAATGAGTTCACCACAGCCCACATAAATTGTCTTGCGCTCCATGATATATTTGAATGCCAGCGCCCGCCGCATGGGCGAGGACAGGGTCGGATCCGTCATATTTTGATAAAATTCGGTGAGCAATTCGGCTCTCTCGGATGACAAGGTTGGTGTGGCGTCCAGACTTTGCTGACGCAGCGCAGCGACGCGTTCTGTTATCATTTCAACCTCCAATATTCACCATGATTTCATACTGTTCTATAAAAGACTTGATATGCATCATTTTTTCATCGTCAACTGTCAGACTGTCGCGAAGCGTGTACTTTCGTCCGAGACGATGGTATTTTTCAGCCGCAATAGGATGATACGGCAGAATATCCATACTAACAGCATAAGGCAGTCCTCGGATAAATGAGCAGATACTTGCCAAATTCTCACAATCATCAGTATATCCAGGAATGATGGGCACTCGTACGATGATATTCTGCTGTAAATGCGCCAAGCGAGTCAAATTTTGCAAAATCAGCCGATTCGAGGCGCCGACAGCGTTGATATGGCGGATATCGTCCATGATCTTTACATCATAAAGAAAAAGATCGACGAATGGGCGTATCTTATCGATGATTTTCCATTCAGCATAGCCGCAGGTGTCGAGGGTAGTGTGAATGCCTCGCTCTTGGCATTCCTGCAGCAATCGGATCGCGAATTCGGCTTGCACCAGGGGTTCGCCGCCGGACAAGGTGACGCCGCCGCCGGATTGCTGGTAAAACGGACGATCCCTTTCGATCTCCTGCAGCACTGCCTCGACGGTGATGGACCGGCCGACGATGTCGCGCGCTGCCGCAGGACAAAACTCGAGACAGGCGCCGCAGCAGCGGCAGAGAGTTCTGTCCGTCACCACTCTGTCCGTCAGTTCAATGGCATGCTGCGGGCAGTGCGCCGTGCAGGCGCCGCAGCGGATGCAGCGATTCTCCAGGAGCATCAGTTCAGGTTGGCCGGACTGGCTCTCCGGATTGTGACACCAGACGCAGCTGAGCGGGCATCCTTTCAAAAAGACCGTGGTGCGAATGCCCGGGCCATCGTTGACCGAAAAGCGCTGGATGTTGAAGATTGTTCCTGTCATCGAAAGAATCCAAGTAAAAAGAATGGAGAGAAAATACGGATTCTTTGGCGTCTTGTCAAATTGAAAGGTGTGACAAAAAGCGATCGCCCTGGATATTCATCCTGGGCGGATAGGTTGGGGGATGTTCACCTTGACAGACGGATGGACATCCTTGTCCATTGCATGTCAGGTACATCTCGTCAGTGGTACATCTTGTTAGGGAAACAAATGTGCCGGGGGGTCTAACCGGACGAATGTCCTCAGCCAATGCGCGTCCGGCACGCATGTGCCGAACGATCGGAGTGGATATCCTTATCCATTGCGCGTCAGGCACATCCCGCGAGGGACACATCCCGCGAGGGACACATCCCGCGAGGGACACATCCCGCGAGGGACACATCCCGCGAGGGACACATCC
>JAFGJB010000306.1 GCA_016929295.1 Candidatus Zhuqueibacterota bacterium
AACTAAACGCAAAGGCGCAAAGAACCGCAGAGGTTCGCAAAGAAAAATGGATGTGCCGAGGCATTAAAAACTTTTCGAGATAATCGATGCAAAAAAAACAATATCATTGCTTCGCGAATCTTTGCGTTCTCTGCGCCTTTGCGTTGAAAAATATTGAAAGATTATGCGCGTATTTGCCGGATGTACAATAATTTTGCTAAAAAAACACGATGTTGCCGCCTTGTACTACAGAGGAAAAGACGCGAAATCGGGCAAAATCTCTGCGAATCTCGGCGTCCTCTGCGGTTGGCTTTAAAACTTGAAAAAAAACAAGATGTTGCTGATTTGAATTACAGAACTGAAAAACAGGGAGAGAGCAATGAGAGTCATTTTGTCGTTGTTGACGATTTTCGCGTTCCTGACGATCGCGCATGCTGAGACAGTTGCGGAATTTCTTGCTACAGGCGATGCAGCCTACGATGCCCTCGACAATGAAGCGGCGCTGCAAGCTTTTCAGGCCGCTTTTGCGGCGGATGAGGGGAGTTGCGAGGCCGCCTGGAAAGTGTCCAGATCTTTTGCCGACATTGGTGATGAGAAGCAAGGCAAAGAAGAGCGCATTGAGTACTTTAACAAAGCCGAGGAGTATGCCCGCAAGGCCATTGCCATTTGCCCGAACAGCGATATGGCGCACCTCTACCTCTCCGTCGCCATCGGTCGGGTGGCGCTCATGGCCGGCAAAAAAGAACAGGTGCAGCTGTCGAAATCTGTCAAAGAAGAAGCTGAAAAAGCCATCGAGCTTAATCCCGATAATGACACTGCGCACCACGTCTATGCCCGCTGGCATCGCAAGGTCGCAACGCTAAGTGAGGTGCAGAAAGTTTTTGCCAAAGTGCTCTACGGCGGTTTGCCGCCGGCGAGCCTGGAAAAGGCGGTGGAGCATTTTAACGAGGCGATCGCCCTCAATCCGACCAACATCAATCATCACCTGGAGCTCGGCCTCACCTATGAAGAGATGAAAGCATGGGACAAGGCCGAGGCCGAATATCAAACAGTCGCCTCTTTGCCACCGCTCAAGAGCATGGATCCGAAATACAAGGCCGAGGCTGCCGAACGGCAAAAAGAGATCGCCAAAAAATTGTAGCCCGCTCATCGAATGTGCACAATAACGTCGGGTCGTTTTCATGGACGATACACTATTGTCAGAGATTGTGCGCCCCATACTGCAATGCAGCAACATCGTGTTTTTTTAGCAACTTTTCGAGCCAACCGCAGAAGGCGCCGAGAATCGTCAATGTAACAATTACGAAAAGCTAAACGCAAAGGCGCAAAGGACCGCAGAGGTTCGCAGAGAAAAATGGACGTGCCACAGTATACAAAACCTTTCGAGATAATCGATGCAAAAAGAATCAATATCATTTCTTCGCGTATCTTTGCGTTCTCTGCGCCTGCGTTGAAAAATACTGAAAGATTATGCGCGTATTTGCCGGCTGTACAAAAATTTTGCTAAAAAAACACGATGTTGCTCGTTTATAGTACAGAGGAAAAGAAGCGAAATCGGGCACTATCTCTGCGAATCTCGGCGTTCTCTGCGGTTTAGATGTTTTTGGTTGCGGCTAAAGGCCGCAAGTCAAAACTACCCGCTGTTTTGACGCAGGGATAACATTATATTCATCCTGATGCTCCATCCACAACTCTGCGTTGAAAAATATTGAAAGATTATGCGCGTATTTGCCGGCTATACAAAAATTTTGCTAAAAAACACGATGTTGCTCGTTTGTAGTACAGAGGAAAAGACGCGAAATCGGGCACTATCTCTGCGTTCTCTGCGGTTTAGATGTTTTTGGTCGCGGCTAAAGGCCGCAAGTCAAAACTACCCGCTGTTTTGACGCAGGGATAACATTATATTCATCCTGATGCTCCATCCACAACTACTGCACACTCCCATGCTCAAAGTAATGCAACGATTTATATTTCCCGGACTCTGACAATATTGTCAATTTTTAGGTCTTATCTATCAAATTTGTATTATTTTGCTCTATTCTTGACGAATTCCGAATAGAATTGCTTTTTCATAAGCAAATGATTAAATTGATGTTAATTCCAACTTGCTTCTGACGACAAAATGTGGATATTTGTACATTATCGGCATTTTTTTTGCTTTTTTCTAAATGGCGCCAGCCGCAATTCTACGATAAATTGATTGTTTGATTATTAACGGACAGAGGCATGAACGCACAGAACGCACCAATCACGAATGCTGCCGGCTTTCGACGTGCCGGCGGCTTGTATGATCCTGCATTTGAACACGACGCGTGCGGCGTCGGCTTTGTCGCGTGCCTCGATGCGGCGCCGGACCATCAGGTCGTGCTGGATGGCATCAAGATTCTGGTCAATCTGCAACATCGCGGCGCCATCGGCGGCGATGCCGCCACTGGTGATGGCGCCGGATTGCTCTTTCAGCTGCCCGATGAATTTTTCCGTTCCATCGAGGGAGAACTTTGTTTTCAGCTGCCGGCACGCGGCGACTATGCTGTCGGTATGGTGTTCCTGCCGACAGCGGCGGCGTTACGCGCGGACTGCAAAGCCGCTTTTGAAAAAAACGCCGGCAGCGAGGGCGCCCGCGTCCTTGGCTGGCGCTGCGTGCCGACAGACAATGGCGAGCTCGGAAAATTGGCCCGCTCGACTGAGCCAATCATTGAGCAAATATTTTTGGCTCGCGGTGATATCGCCAGAGACAATTTTGAGCGCAAGATGTACGTCATCCGTCGCCTGGTCGAAAAGGAAGTGGCCGGCTGGTCTGGTGTCGATGCCAGTCAGTTCTATGTCGTGACCTTGTCCAGCAAAATTATCACCTATAAAGGATTGATCAGCGGAGCGCAGTTGGCGTCCTTTTATGCGGATGTAAATGAGACGGCATTCAAAACAGCTTTCGCTCTGGTGCATCAACGGTTCAGCACCAATACGCTGCCAACCTGGCAGCTGGCGCAACCCTTCCGCGTCCTCGCCCATAATGGCGAAATCAATACCATTCGCGGCAACATGAACCGCATGAAAGTGCGCGAAGCGCACATGCAGCATCCCCTGTTCGGCGACGACATTGAAAAAATCAAGCCGGTTTTTCAAGACGGCAGTGATTCGGCCATTTTTGACAACAGTCTTGAGCTGCTCATCCAGGCGGGACGCTCTTTGCCGCATGCCATCATGATGATGATCCCGGAAGCATTCGGCTCGGAAATCCGCATGAGTCGCGACAAGCAGGCATTCTACGAATATCATTCCGCGTTGATGGAGCCATGGGACGGCCCGGCCGCGGTGGTCTTTTCCGATGGCCGTTATATCGGCGCAACCCTCGACCGTAACGGCCTGCGCCCGGCCCGCTATACTATCACCAAAGACGGCATGGTGGTGCTGGCCTCGGAAACCGGTGTGCTAGAGTTTGCGCCGCAAAACATCCTGCGACGCGGTCGTCTGCAGCCCGGCAAAATGTTCCTGGTTGACCTGGAGCAACATCGAATCGTGCCGGACAATGAAATCAAGGCAAAAATCTCGCGGCAGAAACCCTATCGGCGCTGGGTGAAGGCCAACCACGTCGAGTTGCGCGGTTTGTTCGCCCCGGCGCACGTGCCCAAAATAGAAGAGAAAGAGCTCCTCCGCCTGCAGCACGCCTTTCTCTATACGGACGAAGAGCTCAAAATGCTCCTCGGTCCCATGGCGATCCACGGTCAGGAGCCCGTCGGCTCCATGGGGAACGATGTCTCGCTGGCCGTGCTCTCGGATCGGCCGCAGCTGCTCTTCAATTACTTCAAGCAGCTTTTTGCCCAGGTCACCAATCCGCCGATCGATCCATTGCGCGAGCAATTGGTCATGTCACTGGAGAGCTTTGTCGGTCGTGAAAAAAATTTTTTGCAGGAGACGCCGGAACACTATCGCGGCCTCAAGCTGCAGCATCCGATTCTGACGCCGTCCGACCTCGCCCGCATCCGTCAATCGGAGAACGAATACGTCAGGACGAGTGAAATCGACATGCTCTTCCCGGCGACGGGCGAAGCGCTGCGCACCGTGCTGGAAACCATTTTTCAACAGGCGCGGCGCGCCATCCTCGATGGCGCCACTCTGATCATTTTGACCGATAAAAATCTGTCCAGAGATCGCGCCCCTGTTCCGGTCATGCTCGCAGCAGCCGGCCTGCATCACTTTCTCATCAAGGAGGGCATCCGCAACATGGCGGGCATTGTCCTCGAGACGGGCGAAGCGCGCGAGGTGATGCATTTTTCCATGCTCATCGCCTTTGGCGCCGACGCCATCTGCCCCTACCTCGCCTTTGCGACCATACGAGACCTGGTTGAAAACAATTTGCTCGAGGAGGAGATCTCGCCGGAAGAGGCGATGGATAATTACATCACGGCGGTGAAAAAAGGTCTGTTGAAGACCATCAGCCGTATGGGGCAGTCAACCATTCACAGCTTTTTCGGCTCGCAGATATTCGAATGCGTCGGCATCAGCAAAGAGGTCATCGATCACTATTTTTGCGGCGCCTCATCGCGAGTCGGCGGCCTGGGACTGAACGAGATCGCCAGGGAAGCCCTGCTGCGTCACCGTGTGGCCTTTCCGGATGACGGGCAGGCGCCGACGCTGCTCGATGCGGGTGGCGTCTATCACATCCGCAAAGGCGGCGAAAATCATATGTGGACGACCGAAGCGATCTACAAATTGCAGTTAGCGACGCACGTCAATGATTACGCTGTTTTTAAGGAATACACGACATTGATGAATGAACAGATCGCCAGGCGATCCACGCTACGAAGTCTGCTGAAATTTAATAAAGGCAAGCCCATACCCATCGACGAGGTCGAGCCGGTCGAAAAAATCACCAGGCGATTTGTCGGCGCCGCCATGTCATACGGTTCCATCAGCCGCGAAGCCCACGAAGCCATTGCCATTGCCATGAATCGTCTGGGAGGACGCAGCAACTCGGGCGAGGGCGGCGAAGATCCGGCGCGCTATATCCCCTTGCCAAACGGTGACCTGCGCCTGTCGCGCATCAAACAGATCGCCTCGGGACGATTTGGCGTGACAACTGAATATGTCATGCATGCGGACGAGCTGCAGATCAAAATCGCTCAAGGGGCGAAACCGGGTGAAGGCGGTCAATTGCCGGGACACAAGGTGAACGAAGATATCGCCCGCGTGCGGCATACCATTCCGGGTGTCACACTCATATCGCCGCCGCCGCACCACGACATCTATTCAATCGAAGACCTGGCGCAATTGATATTCGATCTCAAGGCAGTAAATCCATCCGCCAAAGTATCGGTCAAGCTGGTCTCCGAGGCGGGCGTCGGCACCATCGCCGCCGGCGTCGCCAAGGCCAAAGCCGACACCGTGCTCATCGCCGGGCACGATGGCGGCACCGGCGCCTCGCCGCTTAGCGCCATCAAACACACCGGATTGCCCTGGGAGCTTGGGCTGGCCGAAACGCAGCAATCACTCATGCGCAATCACTTGCGCGATCAAATTCGCGTGCAAACCGACGGACAACTCAAGACCGGTCGCGATCTCGCGATTGCCGCGTTGCTGGGCGCCGAAGAATATGGATTTGGAACATCCATGCTCATCACACTCGGCTGCGTCATGATGCGCAAATGTCATCTCAACACCTGCCCGGTCGGAGTTGCGACGCAGGATCCTCGCCTTCGCGAACGATTCCGTGGCAGCCCGGACTTTGTCGAGCGCTATTTGCGCTTCATTGCGCAAGAGTTTCGCGAATATATGGCCGAGCTCGGCTTCAGGAGCGTCGAGGAGATGGTCGGCCGGACTGACATGCTCACGTATGAACCGCCTGAGCACTGGAAGGGAAAAACACTGGATCTCACTCCGCTGCTCGAATATGACGTGAACGGCAAGCTCCCGCGTCACCAAATCCGTCAGCAGCAGCTGAATCCTCATGAAGAGATCGATGCCAAACTGATCGAGCTCGCCCGGCCGGCAATTGAAAATGGTGAAAAAGTAAAGATCGATATGCCGATTCGTAATATTCACCGCGCTGTGTGCGCGCGCTTGAGCGGCTATATCGTCAAGCAAGTGGGGGCAAAAGGATTGCCGGACATGTCCATCGATATTGCATTTTCGGGTTCTGCCGGTCAAAGTTTTGCCGCCTTTCTGGCGCCCGGCATCAATATTCAGATCAAAGGGGATGTGAACGACTATATGGGAAAAATGATGTCCGGCGGCCGAGTCATTGTGGCGCCGCCGGATGATGCCGGCTTTGAGCCGCACGAAAATATCATCGTCGGCAATGTGCTGTTGTATGGCGCCACGGGCGGCGATGTCTATATCAACGGCATCGCCGGCGAGCGATTCATGGTGCGCAACTCGGGGGCGCGCGGCGTCGTTGAAGGCGTCGGCGATCATTGTTGTGAATACATGACCGGCGGCGTGGCTGTCATTCTGGGGCGCACCGGCAAAAATTTTGCCGCCGGCATGAGCGGCGGCGTCGCTTATGTCTGGGATGAAACCGAACTGTTCGATACGCAGTGCAATCTTGATATGGTCGATCTTGAAAGCGTGTGGCATGAGGAAGACAAGAGACAGCTGCAGCAGATGATATCAGATCACTATCGCTTCACGGACAGCCCGCGGGCAAAATTTATTCTGGATAATTGGGAAGCCCAGGTTCCTCTCTTTGTCAAGGTCATACCGATCGACTATCGCCGCGTGCTCGAACGCATGCGACTGCAGGAAGAAGCGGATAAACACACAGTGGCCGTCACCGAGGAGGTTTACGATGGCTAGAGGGAGCGGATTTTTGGAATACGCCCGCGAAGAGGCGCCAAAGCGACTGGTGCATCAACGTATCAAAGATTATAAAGAATTCGAACAGTTGCTGCCGGAAGACAGGCTGCTACAGCAGGCGGCACGTTGTATGGATTGCGGTGTGCCGTCCTGTCATATTTTTGGCTGTCCGGTGGAAAACCGCATCCCCGATTTTAACGATCTCGTGTACAAAAATCATTGGCGGCGCGCGCTGGATGTGCTGCAGTCGACGAACAACTTTCCCGAGGTCACCGGTCGCGTCTGTCCGGCGCCATGCGAGGCCGCCTGTACGCTGGGCATCAACCAGCCGCCGGTGAACATCAAGCACATCGAATTGCAGATCATCGAGCGTGGCTTTCGCGAGGGCTGGGTCGTGCCTGATATGCCAATCCGCAAAACAAATAAACGCGTCGCTGTCATTGGATCGGGCCCGGCCGGTTTGGCCGCCGCCCAGCAGCTGGCGCGTGCCGGCCATAAAGTCGTCTTGATGGAACGCGCCGACCGCATCGGCGGACTGCTGCGCTATGGCATCCCCGATTTCAAACTGGAGAAATGGATTCTCGATCGCCGCATGGAGCAAATGGCAAAAGAAGGCGTCACCTTTGAGACGGGCGTCGATGTCGGCGTGGATTTGTCCGTTCATTACCTGCAGCGTTCTTTTCATGCGATGATCCTTGCCGCCGGCGCCACGGTGCCGCGGAATTTGCCTGTTCCTGGCCGTGAACTTGCCGGCGTTCACTTTGCCATGGAGTTTTTGCGACAGCAGAATAAGGTGAACGCCGGTGACGCATCATCCGGACGACAGATCTCCGCCAGGGACAAGCATGTCATTGTCATTGGCGGCGGCGACACCGGCTCTGACTGCGTCGGCACCAGCATTCGGCAGGGAGCGCGCAGTGTGACCCAGCTCGAACTGCTGCCCAAACCGCCGCAGAGTCGGGTGTCGCGCAATCCCTGGCCGGAGTGGCCGTCGATCTATCGCACCTCGTCATCGCACCAGGAAGGTTGCGAACGGCACTGGTCGGTTCAGACGACGGCGCTCGACGGTGTCGACGGCGCGGTGAAAAAATTAAAGGCCGTTCGTCTTGATTGGCAGCAGGACAAGGCTGGAAAATGGCACATGAACGCGATCGCCGGCTCAGAGTTTGAGCTCGATGCTGATCTCGTCCTGCTGGCCATGGGCTTTTTGCACGTGGAGCTGGGACCGCTGGTGCAGGGATATGGCTTGCAGACCGACCAGCACGGCAATATTGTCGTCGATACGGACATGATGACTTCCGAAAAGGGCGTCTTCGCCGCCGGCGACGCGGTGCTTGGTGCGTCTCTTGTGGTGCGGGCTATTGATCAGGGACGCCGCGCTGCGGCGGGGGCCAACATCTTTCTCAAACAGTCCTGATTTTTTGCCAACATCGAGCTGTTCAGGATCATCTCAAGAGATGCATTTCGCACCTCTTTGCAAATGGAGTCATCACTCCAGGCAACATTGTCGCACTGACAAATCTGGCTATGATCATGTATATCACTGCAACTCTCAACGTGGTAAGATTGAGTTTACAACGCCGTTTATAGATGCGAGACCTCATCCAATTTTTCTATTGACATTCTGAAGCAAATTCAATATAATTTTTAAGACATTTGTTAACTAGGCAACCTGGTCTAAAGATAAAGCCTGCAGAATGAAAGCATGTTCGTCCATGGTTGCTGCGCATTCGAATCCACTCCGGGGAGTTCAAGTCATTCTCGTTCACCAGTGTTAATCTCGTGAACAAATGTCGCTTAAACAATCGATCAACATCTTAATCGAGGAGGTGGATCATGAAGGCGAATATCTTTCTCTGTTGTCTTTTCTTGTTTGCCCATGTTTCTTTTGCCACGATCATTCAGATACCTGTTGATATGCCTTCCATACAGGCAGGCATTGATGTTGCTTCAATAGGCGACACCATCCTGGTTCAGCCTGGGACCTTTATAGAGAACATCAATTTCGCCGGTAAAAATCTGGTCGTGGGCAGTCTTTTTCTAACGACCAGAGATACATCCTTCATCTCTGCAACCATCATTGATGGTGATAGCAGCGGAAGTACCGTAATTTTTGAGAATGGTGAGGATTCAACCGCTGTGTTGACGGGTTTCACTCTCAGAAACGGTGCAGCTCAAAACGGCGGCGGAATTTACTGCTTTGATTCTACACCGAGTTTGGAGTACTTGACAATCAAAGAAAATACCGCATACTCTTCTGGTGGCGGTATTTGTTACATTCGCGGCTGGCAATCGCAATTCGCGTCGGAAATGACAAGAATTACCGGCCTTACCATGGCGCCATCGTCTTTTCATGCGCTTCATCCGGCAATCAGTGAGGTGCCAGACGCCAAGCTTTCGCATGTGAAAATAATTGGAAATAAAAGTGATTTTGGCGGCGGAGTCTATTTTGGCGGTGCTGTAACTCCAGACATGAAGAGTGTTCGAATAAGCGAAAATTCCGCTACATTTGGAGGTGGAATCTGCTGTTTTGGCGCCGGTCCGCTGATGTCAAACGTGACGATCCGCATGAATCGCGCGGATATTTGCGGCGGCATGTACTGCTCGTCAACTGCTCCGACATTTGATCAGCACAATCGCTGCAATATTCATTCGAACCGAGCTCGCATGGCGAATGATCTGCTCACGGAGCCATACAATGACATCATACCGGTCGTGCTGGATACTTTTACAGTGCAAAATCCGACAGATTACTATGCACTACCGGCATCACATTTCAGCTTTGATATCCTTCATAATATAGTTGAGCAATCGAGTGGCGATCTGTACGTCAATCCTCAGTCTGGAGATGAATCGAATAGCGGATCGTCGATTGCGGATCCATTACGAACAATTTCGCATGCGTTCTCAATCATCTTCGCTGACAGTCTGCGGGAGGCCACCCTTCATCTAGCCGAAAGCACATATAGTCCATCTTCCGGCGAGTCTTTTCCACTCGTTTTGCCGAGCTACGTTACGCTGTCAGGCGCATCGGCGGACAATGTCGTTTTAGATGCTGAAGGACTCTCTCCTGTTTTAGCATTATACTGGGCATCCGGACCTTGCATAAAGAACCTCACGGTGACCGGCGGTCTTGATGGGGGCATTACATGCCATGGGAGCAGCCCCAGATTATTGAATTTAAAAGTGATCAACAACACAAGCAACCATGACGGTGGCGGAATCTACTGTGACGACTCGGTACTAGAGGCGGACAGCCTGACAATTTCGAAGAATACCGCTTCCGCCAATGGAGGGGGAATATATTGCCGTAATTCAACTATTGAAATAACAAAGTGCACTTTGGAGAAGAATCAGGCGCTGGTGAGTCACGGAGGCGCCATTTACTATTATAGCGATAGCCAACCGCTAAACCCTGCAGATACAGTTTACGTAAATATTTACCAGAGTCATTTCTTCGATAACATGTCCGGCGGCGGAGGCGCCGGCATGGCAATACGAAAGGCAGATTTTGCAGCATCAAATATTAAAGTGCATATCGACGAATGCCAAATCGCCCGCAATAGTTCGAGCTACTATAGTGGCCTGCAAATCAGTGGGAATTTGATCTCCTTTTCAGTGGAAAACAGCATATTTTCAAACAATATCGCGACAACATATGCTGCTGCTGCCGGCTTTTCAGTCGACGCGACTGGCATGGTCTCTAATTGTCTATTCAACTCCAATACAGCGGCCACCGGCGGTGAAAACTGGAATTCCGGCGGCGCAAGTGTGTGGAGCGGAGCAAATGTAGACATAATGAATTGTACTTTTGTACAAAATACGGCTGCTTATGGCGCCGGTCTAACGGTCGGTGGCGGCGGTAGAGCAACTGCAACAAATTGTATATTCTGGAGAAATAGTCCCGATCAAATTGCACTGGATAGCCTGTATCACCTGAGTGCTGAGTCGCCCTGCATCGGTATGGGGATTGATTCTCTGGTCTGGGATGGCCTGGTTTACTATGCGCCATCTACGGATCTGTATGGACAGGTTCGTCCGCATCCCGCCCATTCCAAACCGGACATCGGCGCCATTGAAAGTGCATATCAACATCCCGCCGATGTCCATTCTGAGCAGGCGGCGGCTCACTTGCCGCTCGCGTTTGCGCTTTGTCAGAATAATCCCAATCCCTTCAATCCAATCACCACCATCACTTACAACCTCCCACGTGCAGTGCATGTGAAATTGACCATTTATAATGTTCTCGGTCGACACGTGAGACGGCTCGTTGATACCCAAAAGCCGGCCGGGCAACACAGAGTGACCTGGGATGCGACAAATGATTCGGGGCAGCCCATAGCGGCCGGACTCTATTTTTGCAGAATGGACGCGGAAGAATTTATGGGGGTGATTCAATTGTTACTGGTCAAATGAGAGAATTTTGTATTTTCTGTTTGACTTTGTGACTAGTTTGGTTATTTTTATATATCGAGTATAGTGTGACTCTATAAATCATCATCGTTTCCAACAAAATCAGGAGGTGCATCGATGCGAAGTGTTATTATTCTATTCACTGTTGTACTCATGGCTTCAGGCAGCCTCGTCGCGCAGACCGACATGACCGTATTATATTGCGTCACCTCAGCGGATGGCATGGCTGAAGGTGAAGTCACCATGAAGACT
>JAFGJB010000307.1 GCA_016929295.1 Candidatus Zhuqueibacterota bacterium
GGTAGATGACCATGGTCACCAGAATGGACGACAGGGTGCCGATGGGAATAGAGCGGCGCGGATCTTTCAGATCGCCGGACATGTTGGCGCCGGCCATGATGCCGGTGACGGCCGGAAAAAAAATAGCAAAGACAATCCAGAATCCGGCATCCTGAAAGTCGCCGAGCATGACAAAATCTGGGACAGGTTTGGCCGGCGACAGATAGAACGAAAGGAGCGAGAAGGCCATGATGGTCATGATGAGGTATTGAATTTTGATGGCAAAGCTGGCGTTGATATAGGTGATGGCCAGAATGAAGAGCGCGACAATCGTGGCGACCAGAAGATAAGGATGCTGCGGAAAGACGCGCAGCCAGCTCTCCGTGAATCCAATGATGTAAAGAGCGGCGGACAATGTCTGCGCGACGTAGAGCGGAATGCCGATGCTGCCGCCCGCCTCCAGGCCGAGCGATTTGGAGATGATCGAGTAGGCGCCGCCGGCGCCGATGCGGATATTGGTGGTGATGGACGACATGGAGAGGCCGGTGAAAATGGTCACCGATTTGGCGAGCAGGATGATGGCCACGGCGCCAAGAAATCCGGCATTGCCCACGACCCAGCCGAGGCGCAGGTACATGATGACGCCGAGGATGGTCAACACATCCGGGGTGAAGACGCCGGCAAAGGTGCCGAATTTTTTTATCGCCGGATTGGCCTTTTCGCTTTTTGTTGAATGAGTAAGAATCATCCATTTTCCCATTTTCTAATTTTTCTGGCAGATGAAGGGCAGTTCGGCTGCCAATCCTTGACCTAGCTTTTTCCGTCGCTGCCGGTCACGTCTTGTTTTCGTCCGGCGATCGTTCCATCAGCCGTGATCTCTCATCCAGAACATCTTTTTTATATACCAGCGTGCGATGCGGGAATGGTATCTCGACACCCTGACGGTCAAACTCCTCCTTGACCAGCTTGAGGAGATCGCATTTCATCACAAAGGCATCGTCGGCGTTGCGCGCCCACACCCATGCTCGCAGAATGACGGCAGAATCAGTCAACGCGATCACACGGACGTTGACAATCGGCCTGTTCTCCGCTTTTTTTTCGTCATCGCGATTATCGAGGCACAAGGCGTGTCGTTCCGACACCGTCTGCATGATCACCATGGCCCGGTCGATATCTGAATCGTAGCTGATGCCGACCTCCAGGTGGATGCAAATTTTTTCTTCAACCAGATGGGAATTGACGATGGTTTCCGAGTTGATCGTCGAGTTTGGAATGATGACGCGACGGTTTTCAAAATTACGTATGACGGTATGGCGCAGCGTGATATCCTCAACCTTGCCGCTGATATCCGCGCCGATCTCTATCATGTCATCGACGCGAAACGGTTTGAAAATGACGATAAAGACGCCGCTGACAATGTTGGCCAGAGCGTGCTGCGACGCAAATGCGGCAACCGCGGCGATGATGCCGGCACTTGCCAGCAGTGTTGCGCCGATGGCGCGAAGAGCCGGAATTGAATAAAAAATAAAAAACGAGGCGATGAGGAGAATGATCATATTGATGGCGTTCTTTAAAAAATTGAACGCGGTCGGATCCATTTTGAGGTTCACCGCCGATTTTCGCAGATAGCGCCCCAGGCCGAATCGCACCAGCCGCTGAAAAAAGATCGTCAAAATGATGACCGATAAGATGACGAGGAGGTAGCGGAATTCGCTGTCCAGCAGGAACTGCGCTGCCGGGATGGCGTAAAAACAGAGCAACAGCGCTGTCATCATGATGACCCAGTTGATGACGCCCAACAACAGCTTGACGGTGGATGGTTCTCCATTTAGATCATCCTCTGTCTGAAAAAGCTTGAAAAAAGCCAGTCGCACGACTCGCTGAAGGATAACCGCCGCCGCCACGATGATGACAATGTACAGTATGTGGAGCCAATTCTCCGCAAAAAATTCCATCGTGCACCTCTCAATCCATTCGGTCGGCATGGCCAGGAGAGCCGCATGCCGAGTCAGGCTGTCATAAAAAATGGCTTTTGCTATGTTCAATTTTCATTTTCGCGGTGTGAGAAAGAATCGCTTGAAACGGAATTTTTTGCCGACCGGCATGACGGTTTTACTGGCATAGGCGATGTCTTCAACGGTATAAAATGCTTGCGGATTGTACTCGCGGATCCGGGCGGCAATGTTGTCAATTTCTTTCCGCTTGATGATGGTGAAAACGACACTCACCGGGCCACTGACGCCAAATGCGGGGACATCTGTCACAACATAGCCTGACTCCCGCAGCGCATCCACCAACGAAACCGCCGACTTGGCGGTGATGATCCGAATGAGCACTGTGCCCATGGCCAGCTTTTGGTCGATCAGCATGCCTATCCAGCTGCCTGTCGCAAAGCCTAAAGCGTAGGCAATGTAGTACTGTGGCTTGTCGACGTTTTGCACGATTTTTGTGATGACGATAATCCACAGCAGGACCTCGAAAAAACCGAGGATCGGCACAAGCATCTTGTTGCCCTTGGCTAAAAAGATGATTCGCAGCGTGCCGATGGGGACATCGATGATACGCACCAAAAAAATTAACAGCGGGTAAATGACAATAGTGTAAATATCCTGGGATTCCACGGCATATTCCCTTTTGTTGGGCCTCACGGGACGGCCGATGTTCTGATGGTGATATTTTTTGAAAGCATGCCCACTATCGTTAGCCCGTCAACTCGCGACTGAACGTTCCGGAGCGCACGAACAGGATAGCGATGCCCCGCAAACATTCGCAGGCAAGAACAGCTGCCATAGCGCAGTTATACCTGATCAGGTCATCCGGGTGGGCGCCAGATTTTCAATCCATTGGACATCGATGATTTTATGGCCTACCACATCCTCTCCAATGACCGTGCCGCGAATGTGGACGATTTGATCCACTCGCCTCATCACCTCGGCATCCTGCTCGCCTTCAATCAGATATTTTTCAAAGCTGTCCGTCTGGATGGCCACCTGAAGGATATTGCCGCGCCGATCCCATTGGGCTGGGATGACAACCCCGCGAATTTCAATGCTGTCAGTGGAATTGGCGGCTTGCATAGTCACACCTATTCGATAAATTCAACTTCCTGTTCCGAGCTGGAATCCCGGTAAATCGTCGGCTGTCCGGCGAGCGCAGCAATTCTGGCGACAAGGTCGTCCACTTTCGAATCGTTCGCCATAAAAAATGTATTTCCGTCAAGCTCTTGCAGATAGGGGCTCTTGTCACTGTCGATGAGGATGAGCGGCGTGTAGCGATGATATCTCTTTATAGCCTGGAACTTGCGCCCGCGAGCGGGATCTTTCGCCTTGACATCCCAGACAATGCACTGCACGCCAAACACGGACATCTCGCGCAATCCGTCCATCACATTCTCATCAATGACGACCTGATAGCCTCGCTGACGGAGCTGAACAGTACACTCTTTGAAATAATCGCTGTTCTTTGCAATGAGCAATATTTTCGACATTCTGTTCTCCTCTTTTTCCGGCCGTTTCATTCGTGGCGGTGACAATTCTCGTGCCATAGTACAAAGTGCCGTAAAATCAACAACTTGAGTTGATATGCACTTTTTTAAAATCGGAATTCATAGATCTGATAATTAACGTGAGATACACAGTGAAAACAAGAGTTACATCTTCTTTGCCGCTATTGAATATCTATGGGATGAAGCACTGTTTTTTATCTATTTATAAATATGACTCTTACAAATGAATCTAAGGACAATATAAGTATCGGAACTTTTAATTCCGATTTAAAAAAATCAGCCTTTTGAATTCCGGTATGGAAAATTGCGGTGTGCGCATTCGCTTTTCGGTACACTATTTTTTCTTGAATTCTTCCTTTCGAATGCCATATTTGGTTAAAAGCTTGTGCAGCTGCCGGGGGCCGATGCCTGCTGCGCGCGCAGTGGCATTAATCTTTCCCCGGTGATTCGCTAGCTGCTCCTTGAGGTACTCTCTTTCAATTCGTTCGAGCTCTCGGCTGCGAATGTGCGCCAGCGTGAGCGATGTATCAATCTGACGCGCGTGCGTCATTTTATTCTGAAACAGTTCATTTGGAAAATTTTCGCGCGTCAGGAGTGAGCTTGTGGCGATGATATAGGCGCGTTCGATGATGTTCTCCAGTTCCCGGATATTGCCCGGCCATGTATATTCCTGCAAGGCATTCACAATCTGCGGATGAACGCCGTGGATATTCTTGCCATAGAATCGATCCAGTTTTTTGATAAACTGTTCGACGAGGAGAGGAATATCGCCGGCGCGCTCCCGCAGAGGTGGAATTTCAATCGGGAAGACATTGAGGCGATAATAGAGGTCATTACGAAACTCTCCTCTTTTCACCATCGCTTTTAAATCCGCATTGGTGGCAACAATGATGCGTACGTCGGCATTCAGCGTCACTTCACCGCCGACACGTTGAAATGTCCGATCTTGTACGATTTGCAGCAATTTGATCTGCATGGCGGACGAGATGGTGCCGATTTCATCTAATAATATCGTCCCCTTGTCGGCGATCTCGAACTTGCCCAATTTTCGCCGCACCGCACCGGTGAAGGCGCCTTTTTCATGGCCGAACAGCTCACTTTCCAGCAAGGTGTCAGGGATTGCGCCGCAATGCACGCTGATGAACTGTTTATCCCGTCTGGTGCTGTGCTGATGAATGAGATTAGCGATGATGCTCTTGCCGGTTCCTGTCTCGCCGGTCAGAAGGACAGTGCTTTCGGACTGACTGACTGAGCGGATTTTATTGTAAACCTCTCGCATGATCGGCGAGTTCGTCCGTAACAGAGCCAGAGATTCATTGTTCCAGAACTTGTCGCGCAAATAGTCCAGCTCGGACTGCAGGCGAATGTTTTCATTGATTTGATCGACGAGTAGTTTTATTTCATTTGCCGAAACAGGAAAAGTCAAATAATCCGTCGCGCCGGCCTGCACGGCGCGGATGGCCGAACGCACTCTGCCGGGCGGACACAGCATGATTATTTCGACAGTGGGATAGAGCCGCCAGAAAGCACTCAACTGCTCTCGCAGTTCAGCCTGGGTGGTCAGATTGACGAGCTCGACATCCAGAAAAATGAATTCGCATCGTTTTGTCCGGCATTTTTCCAGACTATCAGCCAAGCTGCGGCTCTCTTCGACAATGAACTGCTCGCCAAAAGCATCGCGGATTGCCTGAACGGCATCGTTGTTGTCAGTTGCTGCGAGGATGTATTGATTGGTTTTCATGCGCATATTCTCAAGCCGGATCACAGCCACTTTTTATGACGAAAAAAAAGGATCATGCCGATAACTATCAAAAGCATGACGCCGAGCAGAGAAAAATAGCCGTACTTGTAATTAAGCTCGGGCATATAGACGAAATTCATTCCATAGAGCCCCGCCAGAAAACCTAATGGAATAAAGATCGTACTCATGATGGTCAATACTTTCATCACCTCGTTCATTCGATGACTGACCTGTGAAAGGTATGTATCCAGCAATCCAGATACCAACTCGCGTTGCGTCTCCAGAGAATCGATGACCTGGATTGTATGGTCATACAAATCACGTAAAAAGACATTGGTATCATCTGATATCAAATTGACATCCCCGCTCAACAGGATGTTGGTTACATCACGCAATGGCCGCACCAATTTACGAAATGTGATGACCTGGCGTTTGAGATGATGAATCTCTTCCACATGATAGCGGGTTGGATTGCTAATGACATTTCGCTCCAGACGCTCGAATTGATCGGCTAGCGCATCAATCACGATAAAATAGTGATCAACAACCAAATCGAGCAGGGTGTAAAGAAAATAATCTGCGCTGTATTTTCGCATTCGCCCCTTTGGATTTTCCAAACGCCGCATGATCGGATCAAAATAGGCCGCGTCAGTTTCCTGAAACGAGATGATCAAATTGTCGAGCAGAATAAAGCTGATATGTTCCGATTTCAGTTCACCGTTTTCTTCGTCATACGTCAACATTTTCGTGATGATAAAAAGATAGTCCTCAAATTCTTCGATTTTCGGCGACTGATGCAGATTGACAACATCTTCAAGAACAAGGGAATGAATCGAAAACGCATCACCAACCATCTGTAACAGCTCCGTATCATGCAGCCCTTGAATGTGCAGCCAACGCTTACTCTCCCGTTGCTCCGGCAGTTCCGTGAAAACCGCAATCTCCCGGCGATCAACCTTTTCAGCGTTAAAATCTGTCACAATAATCGTAGTCGTCGCAATTTTCTTTTCACCTGTATAAACTAGTGATCCGGGAGTTAAACCTATCTTTCTGGCGCTCCTGTACTTGTTCATGCTTTTAGAAAGTAGATTCTTGGAAAATAGCTTCTTTTTCATCTTTACTTCCCCGGTTTCCCGGATGTCGCACTACCACCGGCTGCAGCGGTTTCGGTGGTTATATTATTTGTCTTCTAATCTCAATAACTAAAAAAAACAAAATGTTGTAGATTTGTAATATAGAGCAAGCATGCGAAACAGTGAAACCAACGTTAAAGCAATAAAAATTAACAGCCTAAAATTTATAGCTATGAAGCCGTGACAAACAGATAAAGCGTATAGAATATATAGATGCCCAGAAAACAAAAGGCCATGCCGCGGCTGATGCGATGATTCGCTCCGGCGAAAACGCTGAGAAAGAGCGCCAGTGAGGCCAAAATCAGCATGGCGATGTCGATGTTCAAAGTCGAATCGAATGGCATGGGGCGAATGGTTGAGGTAACGCCTAAAATAAAAAAAATATTGAATATATTGGAGCCAACGACGTTGCCAATGGCAATATCGGCATTGTTTTTATAGGCAGCGACGGCTGAAGTAAACAATTCCGGCAGTGATGTGCCGATGGCGACGATGGTGAGACCGATTATTTTTTCACTCAGGCCAAAATAGTGTGCCATGCGAATCGCATTATCCACCACAAGCCCTCCACCGATTAAGAGACCGCTGAGACCAAGACTGATATACAAAATAATTTTGAACAGGTTCTGTTTTTTAATTTCCGGCAAATTATTGACTTCGATTTTGGGAAAACCGAACGTATAGACGATGAAAATGATAAAAAACAGCAAAAGGACGAAGCCGTCATTGCGCGCAAGAATATTTTCAGAGTCGGAGAAAAAATAGTCGTTACATAAAAAGAGAATGGCAAATACAGCCATGAGTGAGAAGGGTATTTCACGTAACACTGTATTGCGCTGGGCTTGCAAAGGACGAATCATGGCGGCGATACCGAGAATGAGCAGAATGTTGATGATATTGCTGCCAATGATATTGCCAAAACTGAGGTCTGCGCTGTCTTTGATAGCAGCGATGACATTCACAATCAATTCCGGTGACGATGTGCCGAAAGAGACTATCGTCAAGCCAATGACAAGCGGCGAGACACGAAATTTCATCGCCAAAGCTGACGCACCGTCAACGAGAAAATCCGCACCTTTGATGAGCAAGGTAAAGCCGACGATGAGTAACAGCACAGATAAAGCAAGCGACATCACTTTCTCACTTTTTCAGTTTCCACACCATGAAAAATATTCAAATCGATTTCGCAGCATTCTCTGTTCCATCATTTCTTCGCGGACGGGCAAACTTAAAAGTCCAGTTCTACGCTGTCAAATAACTTTGGCACCACCACGTCCCAGCCAAATTTTTCACGAATTTTCTTCGCCATGGATGCGGATGCGTCTTCTTCGCCGTGCACAATAAAGATGCGTTCCGGAGCTTTATTGAACGCCATGAGCCAGGCGAGAATTTCGTTGTAATCTCCGTGCCCGGAAGTGCCGTGCACAGATTCAATATGAGCGTGGATGGGAATTTCCTCGCCATGAATTTTGACGCTTTCACCGCCTTCGAGGATTTTACGTCCGCGCGTGCCGGCCGCCTGATAGCCGATGAACAGCACCGTATTGCTTGAATCCGGCAATCGTGCTGCCATATGATGCAGAATACGGCCACCCTCCACCATGCCGCTGGAAGAGATGATAATGGCACCGTTTTTGACATCATTGATGGCAATGGAATCCTCCCGAGACCGGCAAATGTGCAGATGTTTTGTCTTGAAAAGTTCTTTGCCACTCATAAATTCGACGCGAGCAAACAGGTCCATATCGGCCAAATGGTTTTTAAAAACATTCACCGTTTCGATCGCCATCGGCGAATCGATGAATACCTGCAAATCGGGAATAAGCTTTTTTTCTTCAAAGGTGCGGATCTTGTACAGCATTGTTTGCGTACGTCCCACTGCGAAAGAAGGGATGATAATGACGCCTTTTCTTTCATAGCCTTCGTTGATAATGCGAACCAGCTCGGCATCCGTATCTTCATCTCCATGGAGCCGGTCTCCATATGTTGATTCCAGGACAAGATAATCGACATTGAAAACTTGTGTAGGTGTCCTGAGCACGGGTTGATCCGGTCGACCGAAATCACCGCTGAATAATATTTTGCGGGTATTGCTGCCATCCTCTTTCTTGAATTCGATAAAGGATGAGCCCAATATATGTCCGGCGTCCTTGAATTTGACGCGATAGTGTGGCATCACGTCATAATACTCCTGGCCATAATAAAGTGGCTGGAATAACTCGAGGGCGTGTTCGGCATCTTCCACCGTATAGAGCGGCAGCGCCGGCTTATGTTTGGAAAAACCGCGCTTGTTGGCCCATTTGGCATCTTCTTCCTGCAAGTGCGCGCTGTCTTTGAGCATGATTTTGCTCAAGTCAAAGGTGGTATTTGTACTGTGCACTGGCCCGGAAAAGCCTTCTTTGACCAAACGCGGCAACCAGCCCGTGTGGTCGATGTGCGCATGGGTAAGAAAAACGCGATCGATCTCTGTCGGCGGAACGGGAAATGGTTCCCAATTTCTCAGCCTATCTTCTTTGCGCCCCTGGAATAGCCCGCAGTCGATCAGCAATTTCTTGTCTCCAACCTCCAGCAGATGACGTGAGCCGGTGACCGTTCCCGCAGCGCCCAAAAATTTCAATTTTGCCATTATCTGTCCTCATAATAGTTTATTGCTAAAGATAATGACTTGAAAACCTTCATTCAACTAAAAACTACATCAGCACAAACAAAGGAATATCATTCGACACCCCTTACCTTTCGCCGCTAGCTCTATTTAGTGTAAAAAAACCATCCTTACCGGGTAAAACGGCAGTTACGGGTGGTAAAAATTCATATACATCATTATAACCAGCCCATTATCCATTAGCGCAGAAAGAAGCAAATAATTAGGACATGAAGAGGCTTGGTGCTGTCAATGGCCGCAAACAAAATACTGCAACACGTGCCATTGTATGCACCTTTCAGAAAAAATAAACCGCAGAACCCTTGGCGCGGCCTTTGGCCGCAACCAAATGGGCACGATCGCCCAGGACATCCGTCTTGGGCGGACAATAGAGCGGGAGATTTATCCCACTCGGACGAATGTCCGTGTACATCTCCCGTCCGGGTACACCCCGTAAGGGACACATCCATTTTTCTCTGCGAACCTCTGCGGTCCTTTGGGCCTTTGCGTTTAACTTTTCATAATTGTTACATTTTTTGGTTGCGGCCAAAGGCCGCGCCAAGAATCTCGGTGGTTGGCTTTAAAACTTTGCTAAAATAACAAGATGTTGCTGATTTGTATTGCAGAGAGTCGCCGAGAAAAACAGAGTTCAATGCACCTCGGCGCTTCTTTGCGATCTCTGCGCTTTATTAAAATTTTCGCAATATTGTAGAGTGTTTATCACCCGAGACTGAAGTTTTACCTTGCCGGATAATTTTTTCTTGCTTGACCGCTATAAAATCATTAAACTTGTTCGACCAACTTGGAACTCTCATGAAAAATCTGATTTTTGTACTAGCTATTTCAGCACTCTTTTTCTCTTGTGGCGCGGCACGGCAAGGCCAAGTGACGATACTATATACCAATGATATGCACGCTCAGTTCGTTCCTCTGCCGGCAACGTGGATTGAGACAGATCCGCAGCCACTCATCGGCGGCATGATAGCGCTCGAGTATGCCGTTCGAAAGGCGCGCGCTGACTATCCTCAATCATTGTTGCTAGATGCCGGCGATATTTCAACCGGCACATTGCTGTCCAAGATAGACTACAATGGCGCCTTGAACGGCGGCTTTGTCGAGATGATGAATCTGCTCAATTACGATGCCTTTACCATCGGCAACCACGAGTTTGATGAGGGACAGGAAAATCTGACGAAATTGCTCAGACTGGCCAATTTTGACATTGTCTCAGCTAATCTATTTATAAACGACACACTCATCGCGCCCGCTTATAAAATATATAACATTGGCAGAATTCGTATCGGCGTCATTGGTATTATCCTATCAGATCTTTATCATGTCACAGCCATGAAAAATCTGGACAATGTTGTCGTTGCCGATCCTGTACAGACGGCGCAGTCCATTGTAGATAAAATTGATGATCAAACGGATTTGATCATCCTCCTCACGCACCAGGGCGATGATCAGGATCAAGTTCTTGCGGCACAAATAAAAAATGCTGACATCATTGTCGGCGGTCACAGTCACACGCCAATCGACAATGTACGGCAAACAAACGGCGTTCTCATCGTCCAGGCGGGATCCAAGACGCGTTATCTCGGCAGACTCACGGTCAATGTCGCCGGCGACACTATTTCGCGTTATGAGGGCGAACTCATTCCGACCTGGGTGGATTGCGTTAAATCACCACATCCGGGCATGCACGCACTGGTCAAGACATTCCAGACGAGCATCGACGGCGAGTTCGGTCGACAGATCGGCATCTTAAAGACCGCCTGGAAAATGCATAATTACTATGAGACGAATCTGGGCAATTTTATCACCGATGTGATGCGCACGTCCTATCAAACCGACTTTGCCATGCTCAACAGTGGCGCCATCCGCAAGAGCCTGCCGGCCGGGCCGATCAGCAAAAAGGATGTGATGGAAATACTTCCGTTTTCAAACTATATCACTACATTCAGGTGTTCCGGCAAGCTGCTATACGAAATCCTGCGCAATGATATCGAGTCCTCAATCAAGAATGGTTCCGGCTTGCTGCAAATTTCAGGCATCAATTATGCTTACAGAGTCGGGGATAATGATGCCGCTGAAATAATATCGATGCAATGCACTGGAGAGGCGATTGATCCTGAAAAAATATATAGTGGCACAACAGTCGATTTTGTCATGCACAATTGGCAGACTCGCTATGAACTGGACAATATTGAAACTAAACCAATTATCATTGCCGATCTTATCATCGAGCATATTGAACAGAATCCCATTATCGAATCGAAAGTCGAAGGCCGAATTCAACGGGTAAGATATCGAACGACAGAGAAACTAAAAGAATAGAATCGATACTTTCAGGGATTGGGAAATTTGAAATCGTTTGGAGAGTGACCATGGAAAGAAAACGACTTGCTTTTGTGATTGGAATTGTCCTTTCCATCATCTTAATCGCATGGATTATTTCCTGTGCGATCAATCCGGTATCCGGCAAGCGGCAATTCATGCTGATGAGTGAATCCGACGAATTGGCCCTCGGCCAGCAAACGGATCAGGCCGTCATCCAGGAGTACGGAATTTATAATGATGCGGAGCTCAATGCCTATGTTGAGCAAATCGGACGGGAGATGGCAACGAAAACGCATCGGAGTAATCTCAATTACAGTTTCAAAGTTTTGGATACACCGGTGGTCAATGCCTTTGCTGTTCCCGGCGGATACGTCTATTTCACCCGCGGCATCATGGCCTATCTCAACAATGAGGCGGAATTTGCCGGCGTGCTCGGTCACGAGCTCGGCCACATCAACGCCCGTCACTCGGCCGCACAGTACAGCCAGATGCAGCTCGCCCAGGCCGGTCTGCTCGCCGGCATGATCTTTTCCGAAGAGGTGCAAAAATATTCGCCTTACATCATGGCTGGAATGGAATTGCTTTTTTTGAAATTCAGCCGCGACGATGAGCGTGAAGCGGATGATCTCGGCGTCATCTATTCAACAGCGAGCGGCTATAATTCCCTGGGCATGGCGACATTTTTCGAAACCCTGGAGCGCATGCATCCGAGCACCGGTCAGGCACTGCCCGACTGGTTTTCGACGCATCCGAATCCAGTTGACCGCGTCGCGGCGGTGAAACGAAAAACGGCGGAAGAACAGGCCAAGTATCCCGGCAAGGAATTTGCCATCAACCGAACGAATTATCTTGCGCACGTTGACGGTTTACTCTTTGGCGAAGATCCGCGCCAGGGTTACGTGGCAGGCAATGCGTTCTACCATCCGGGCTTGAAATTCACCTTTCCGGTGCCGCAGAACTGGCAGATCATCAATTCCCCATCAAAAATCCAAATGACGCCGCAAAAGCAGGATGCAGCGATCCTGTTTTCTCTCGATCCATCCGGATCGCGAGATCAGGTAGCACAGAATTTCGTCAAAGAGACCGGGAGTACCGTTGTCGCAACCGACGAGATCATAGTGAATGGATTCCCCGCGCGTCGGGTTATCACTGACGTCCAGTCAGAGAACGGTCCTTTGCGCGTCAGATCCTATTTCATCGACAAAAATAACGCGACCTATGTATTTTACGGATTCACAGCGCAAACGAGTTTTGCGCAATATGATCCGACATTTGATAACACCATGCGCAATTTTGCCGAACTGTCGGATAATTCAAAGATCAATGTCAAAGCGCCGACGCTGCGGCTCATCACCGTCACCAAAGCACAAGCCCTGCGCACCCTCTTGCAGGGAGAACGAATTGCAGGAGATAAACTGGAAGAGATGGCTGTCCTGAACGGCCTGCAACTGGATGACAATCTGCCTGTTGGAACTCAGGTCAAAATAGTCACAAACTGAAAAGAGAGTGCATATCTCACTCCCGCTCTGCAGGGCGCCACATATCCGTTGGCTGCAAGCCGCACGCTTCCACCATGGCGATACAATAGTCCAGGGTGCTGAGATCATCCGGCCCGCTGTTATTTGTGCCAAACGTGAATTTTACCCCCGCCTCTTTGGCGCGCTGGATGAACGATTGGCTGGGGATTTTATAGCGATTGTTGATCTCGAGCGCCACTCCATGCTCCAGCAGCGCCGTGATGACGCGATCCATGCGCTCTGGCGTCCATAGCTCATCGTACAGGGGCGCGATCTCATCCGGCAGATAGGTCGGATTCGCATAGATGTCGATCGGCTCAGCCAGGATCTGTTCAATGGCGCTGAGGAGCTGATCCATGAAATCCTGCGGATCCCCCACTTCTGTCTCTTCCTTCATCCACAATCGCATGCGCTTGCCGCTGCTGTTGGTCCAGGTCATGGCATCGGTGAAGACGTAATCAAATGCGGCGACCGTCTCTGTTGCGAACAAGTCGAGCCATTCGCGGCCTTCGGCCTGCATGGCAAAATAGGTCTGTGGCGGCTGCTCATACATCGCAATGAACTCTTGCAACGCTTCGTCTGTTTCAAAACCCATGTTCAAGCCACAGTTCACGGCGAATCCATAGGTGAAACCATATGACCGCGCGTGCGCCAGCGCCCGATCCATGGTCAGGCCACCTTTGAGATGAACGTGCAAATCCATGAGCGGAAAATTATTCTGCGCCAGAGAGATGAGTTTGGCATCGAAGGCGGCATCTGCCAGCGGAGCGCCGGGCGTGGGCAGGTCGTCAGGCAACGGTTTGACGCGAATATTTTTGTAATACACCGTGCTGCCGGGATCGTGACCCTGCAAGGCAAAGGTGCCGGAAGCCAATCTGCGGCCTTGCATCAATTCGATGAGTATGGGATCATCAGATTCAGTGTACTCGGCCATCAACTCATCGTTGATGAAGGTTTGAATCGTTCGACCCCGCACCTTGATGTGGTAATGGAACCACTCGTCATCGGTGACCGGCGTTTTCCAGACATTACGCACGCCGTAAATGCTGCCGGTCATCTTGCGCTCGATATATTCGCCGGGCGCTACTGCGGGATTCGAATTCAGGACCTGACACTCGTATCCCTGGCTCGGCCAGCCCTGTTCCTGAACTTTTGTGTGAAAATAGATGCCCGAATTGGAGCCGGGTTTTGTCATGACATCGGCGACAAATTCAAAGTTCTTGAACGCGCCGCCGTTGACATCACCGACGTAAAAGAGATGCGATCGCTCGCCGTTGCAGACGAGAGCGCCGTCTTTCACCTGCCAGCTATCGGGATGTTCGACCGCGCGCCAGCCTGCCAATGTTTTTCCGTCAAATAGGGAGATCCAGCCGCCGGATGAACAGTTCAGTTGCATGACAACGACTGCGGCGAGTGCAGTTCGTACAGCAAACCTGAAAAATTTCATGATCCACTCCTTTTCTAAAAATCTTTAGAATGGTTTATGATACAAAAAAAATGAACAAAAAGCACTTGAAACTAAAAGCAGGAACTGCAACTGACATTTTAGATGATGGCATCGCTCGGGACAATTCGGCTCCCATCGTCACTGCGTTCAAAAATCCAGAAATACGACACCACATGCTGCAGGAACACATGGTCATGGCTCACGAGCAGTAGCGAGCAGGTGCATTCTTGCAGTGCTTTTTCCACACAGCGAATCGACGGCAAATCCATGTGATTAGTCGGTTCATCCATGATGATCAACGCCGGTCTTTTCTGCAAACCCTGGGCGAGCATCAGCTTTCGCAGCTCCCCTGGACTGGGCATCGCTGTTGCCAGCAGCCGGGACGGCTCCGAGCCCAACCGACGTATGATGGTCAAGATTTCCCCTTTTTCCGCATCACTTTTATTCTGGATTTGTTGCAGAATCGCGACCGCCGCACTCTTGGAGATTTCCTGCGGAATATAGATCAATTCATCAGAATGAAGCGGCAGCGATTTGACGAGATGTCTGATGAAGGTGCTCTTGCCAGAACCGTTATCACCGACAAGACCTACTTTATCGCCCATCGCCAGCGACAATTCCGGGATCTGCAGCCATGCGCTGCCCAAAGCGACTTGTCCCGCAGGTATAGTGATTGGAAATTTGTAGCTTTTATCGCTGCTGACATAGGTAATGCCGAGGGTATAGTTCTTTTGCACTTGAATTTCCTGCTGCCGTTCCGTGGCTCGCTTTAAAAAGGTTTGGCTGCGTCGATACAGCCGGCCTTGCACAGCGTCTTTGCCGGTCAAGCGTGCAGCATCGATTTTCGCTTTGGCGTCGTGATCTTTACGGTCCAGCTCACGTTTTGATTTTTTCCTGTCCGCTGCTTCAGCTTTTTGTCGCTGTTGTTGAACGCGACGTTTGAGTTTTTTCACCTCACGTTTCATCACCTCCCGTTCATGCATCAGCGACTCGTTTTCACGTTCGCGTTCCTGCGCGGCAATGCTATAGGGGCAAGAACGAATGTCAATGTCTGGCGGATCGACGAACAGGGTGTGCGAGCAGAGCGTATCCAGGAGCTCGCGATCGTGACTGACGAGGAGACCAATGCCCTTGTAAGCTCGCAGCGCGGTGATGAGAAATTTTTTACAAGAATGATCGACGTGATTAGACGGTTCATCCAGCAGAAGCACAGCCGGTCCTTCGGCGAAAGCGACGGCGATCTGGCAGCGCTTGCGCTCACCAAAGCTCAGTGAATCCCAGCGCTCGAGCCAGTCATCCTGAATGCGCAGCTGTTCTTTCATTCGAAGCGTCTGTCGCTGATAACTGGCGAGGAACTCCTGCGCACCCTCTGGTCTCTCATCGACGGACTGTTCCGCATAGTAGACGGCGCCAGGCCGAATGATGGCGCCAGCCTCCGGCTGCAAATCACCACGAATGAGTTTGAGCAGCGTCGTTTTGCCGCCGCCGTTCGGCCCGACAATACCGGTCCAGCCAGGTTGACATTGAAATGAAACATCCACAAACAGGGGATCACTCGCGCCGGGATAGCTGAACGTCACGTTATTCAAATATAAAAAATCCACTCATGATTTCCGTTGTCGAGGTTCATGACAGCACAAAAAAAGTGTCCGTTCTATTTTTTCCTGTCAGATTTTCTCGTCTTTTGCGCTTTGCGACGTTTCTTTTTTTCCTCCCAGAAGCGCTGCTCCTCCAGAAGCGCTTCAACGCTGCCCAATGGTGCGGATGCGCCGACCAGTGTGGCTTTGTATTCACCTTTGCTCATTTTGATCTGCTCGATCGGCTTTTTTAACAGAGTTTGTATCTCGGACAAAAGTCCTTTTTCTTCATCCGCACAAAAAGAGATGGCTATCCCCTTGTTGACGCCCCGCCCGGTGCGTCCGACGCGATGCACGTAATTTTCCGCAACGTCGGGCAAATCGTAATTTATGACGTATTCCACATTCGGGATATCAATACCGCGCGCGCTGACATCTGTGGCGATGAGGATGCCGGCATCACCGCGCTTGAACTCATTCATGACCGCAGAACGTTCATGCTGGTCCTTTTCGCCATGAATAGTGACCGTCTCTATGTTGACGCGCGCCATGGCTTTAGCGACGCGCTCTGCGCGAACGCGAGTCCTGACAAAAACGAGAATTTTCGCCGGATGATCTCTGATGAACTGTTCGAGAAAATATCTTTTATCATCCGCCTTGACTGATAGAACATAGTGCGATACGTTCTTCGACACCGGATCGTCCGGTGAAATCTGAATGCGAATCGCTGTGCTTTTCACCTGCGAAAAGGCCAGCTTTTTTATCTCTTTATTGATCGTGGCGGAAAAGAACAGCGTCTGGTGGCGCTGTTTGAGCATCCTTTTGACATATTTTATATCGTCGATGAAGCCAAGGTCAAGCATGCGATCGGCTTCATCGAGCACGAGTGTATTGACATTTTTCAGATCGATATAGCCCTGGCTGATGAGATCGAAAAGTCGTCCCGGAGTAGCGACGAGGACATCAATGCCTTTCTGCAGCTTGAGGATTTGCGGATCCTGCTCCACGCCACCGTACAGCGCAAACGCTTTTACTCTGGTGTGTTTGGCAATCGAGTCAAAAACATCGCCGATTTGTTGCGCCAGTTCGCGCGTCGGCGCCATGACAATGCACTTGATGCCCACAGATCGCTTGCTGCTCTTTTGGTGGTGAATTTTGTCGATGATCGGTATGGCAAATGCCGCCGTCTTGCCGGTGCCCGTCTGGGCGATGGCCAGAACATCTTCCCCCTGCAAAATGGATGATATGGCCTTGTATTGGATGTCGGTCGGCCGTTTGAAGCCGAGCCCGGCAAGATTGTTTTTGATGGCCGAGGCAATGTTGTATTGGTCAAATCGCATGAATTTCCGCCAAAACGTGATCGGACTTGACAAAAGCCAAGTTTGTCATCTGCAGTATGCGGTATGATTTCTCTGCTGCCTTGGATATTACGCATTTCTCATTGAAAGTTGCAAGGCTTTTAACCTAGCCCCCCTGGAGTGGTTGACAAATCTCAGCGACGGTTAGAATGGCTTGCAGAGTCGAAAAGTGACGATGATATCCTGACCGCCGACGTCGATGCGCTTGGCAAAATCCACACGAAAATCACCGTCCGGGCTGGCGAGGGCGATGCCCACGTTTGTCCGCAGATCGGACCAGGTGAGATTGTCGAATGAATCTTGCGCCTTTATGTCATTCGCCAGTTTCTGTAGATCCGGATCAACAGGATAGGTGTTGGCATACAGAGGCATATTCTCATCGGCAAACCAGGCCAGACCGGAATCGACGAAAAGGATGATGTCAAGGCCAAGAAAATTGCCATCACCGGCGCGCAGATGGTATTCGACATTGCCGAGCACCATGCGATCGCCGGTCATCTCTTTGTGGCGAATGCCCCGCAGGGTCGAGATGCCGCCCAAATCGTACCAATACATGGGCGGCAAAATTCCGCGCGCGGAGGCGGCGCGAAGGCGAAATGAAATATGTTCGTCCCAACTCAGCGGGAAATAATTTGCAATATTGATGATATATCGTTCGAACTGGTAGAGGTTATCAAATTGTTCGCCGGCATACTCGCCAAAGGCAGTGATATACCAGCCGCTTGTAGGTCGCGTCTGGCTGTTACGCGAATCGATTGTTAATGTGCCGGAGAGGCTTTTTATGGTCAATGGAGCGTCAAATCCATTGGCGTCAATGTACCCGGAGGCTAATGCCAGCGGATTTTCTCTGAACCGCTTGCCTTTGCCAAACATGGACCAATTCGTTAGTTTTTCCATATTTTGAAAATCATCATAATGATAGGTCGCCGTCAATTTTGTGCTTTTGCTAAAATTTTGACTCGCCCACACGCTCCATCCGCTTCTGTTATAATAATCACGAAAATCCTCTTTCATAAAAAAGGCCGCCAGGCCGTTTTCATGGTCACAAATGATCCAACTGTCCTGGGTGTCGGTCAAATCGTGGAACTCGCCGCCGACGGAGAAGCGAAAATCGCCCGATGTCCAGCGCTCGAGTCCCGCCTGATATTGCCATTTTTTACTGGTGAACGAATAGCCCGCCTTGCCAATGAAAGCAAAGTGGTGGTTTTTATTGGCCCACCAGCCGGGACGGGGGAATTGCATTCCGAGAGTCAATCCATCGACGCGCGTATAGTCAGCCCAGACGACTTCATCATCATCATCCGGCCAACGGTGACTCGTCTCCTTTTTCTGGTGCGGCTGCGATCGTCTTTCGGCGATCGGCTCATCGTCATCGTCGCTTTCTATGGGCACATTGGTGACGACGACATCGCCGTCGATCCTGGCCTCATCCTCACTCCACACCTTTCCATTGACGCTCACCACATCACCTCGAACACGGGCAGTGGGGCCGAGTTCGACATCACCAAAGATCGCCAGAACAGTTCCATCAACCTCACCATCGATGATCAGCGTCCCTTCGAGCAGCACGATATCGCTTTCAATCAACTCATCCTCACCGATCTCCGCGTCACCGTGGAAACGCAGGATCGTCGAGGCATCGCCGCCCACATACTTGCGTTCCATCCTGATCGCAATGCTTCTCTCCTGTGAACTCAGCTCTGTGTAAAAATCCTCGTCGCAGGCATAGCTACTGTTGACCAGCAGAAGCGTGAACAGGATGACCAGGGCAAGCGTCACCCACAGCCAAAACAGCATTTTCTTTGCGTTCACCATTTCCATGATATCCTCAATTCTTCAAATGACTACTCCACTCGTATCATTGGCAATGGCTGTGCCAAAGGACAGACCAGCAATACCGTGAGGAGAAGACATTATATCTTACATATAAACAATCTCTTGTAAAATATCGTTTTTAATCGATAAATCAACAATACGGAACTGTAGGGAAAATACTCAGTGTAAAATTGCTACAGTGTGTGTTTTTTACACAAGGGTATTTTTGAGTATATGAATGAGTTCCTGCATATCTGGCGGGATAGGAGCCGTAAATGTCAAAATTTCATTCGTCTCCGGATGTCGGAAGGACAGAATGCGCGCATGCAGCATTTGTCGAGTGAATTTTTGAAACAACTGATTCATGAACTTGACGTGTGCCGGGCTCAAGCCCGAGAGTTGTTTGCCGCGCCCGCCGTAGGTCGAATCGGCAAAGACCGGGTGGCCCTGCGACATCATATGGACGCGAATTTGATGTGTTCGACCGGTTTCGAGGTTGAGCTTGAGATAGCTGGTGCACGTCATCTCGTCCAGCACCTCATAGTGTGTCACGGCGGGTTTTCCAAGCCGGTCGATGCGCATTTTAGTGCGATCTTGCGGATTACGGGCCAGCGGCGCCTCGATGCGCCCGGACTTTAGCTTAAAATGTCCCCAAACGACAGCACGATACTCTCGCTCCATTTTGCGCTCTGCCAGCTGCCTGGCAAGCGCAACATGTGTCACATCATCTTTGGCGACGACGAGCAGACCGGAGGTGTTTTTATCCAGGCGATGCACCAGACCTGGACGTATTGGGCCGCCGACGCCGGATAGCGAGCGGCAATGCGCCAGCAAGGCATTGACCAGCGTGCCGCGCATATTGCCATAAGCCGGATGCACAACCAGGCCCGCGGGTTTATTCAAGACGATCAGGCAGTCGTCTTCATAAATAATATTCAGCGGCATATCTTCCGCTTCCAGCTCTGTCTTTGCGGGGGCCGGAAAAAAAATATCAATCACTTCACCTGGCCGCAGCGGATGACCGGCTTTGGTGGGCTCACTATTGACGAGTACAAGATCCTCGTCAATGAGCCGCTTCAATCTGGCGCGCGTCACGGACGTCAGCTGATGGGCCAGGAAGACATCGAGTCGTTCTTTTTTTTTGTCAGCTGGAACGACAAATTGCAGGGTTCGATCGCCTGTGGATTTTGCATCATTCATAACTCAAAGAGTCGCAAGAAAAATTAAAGTTTGTCTTGACTTTGCATCCGCGAACTGATATTTTACATCCAGTCTGCAAATCTACGGAGAGACGAATGTGAAGAGGTCCAGCCATTGCCAGTGCATTTTTTTGATCGTCGCCTCATTAATTTTTATCACCTGTAAAATTGAATCACCCGAGCAACAGATGCCGATTATGGTCTGGTACGGACCCAGCATCAAGAACGTGACTTCCTTTGATTTTTGGAATATTCGCGAAGCAGGATTCAATCAATGTCTCGTCGATTTAGAAGAAAGTGCTCTCAACTTTAAGGCGCTGGCGTTCGCCGACTCGATCGGCCTGGGCCTCTACTTGACAGATGACCATGTGAACCGCTTTGCAGGCCATCGAGACAGTTCTCTCGTCAGCATCGATAGTCTGACGACTCTCTATCATTCTCATCCTTCATTTCTGGGATATTATTTATCCGACAAACCGGGATTACAAGACTTTGCGTCCATTTCGACATTGATCGACTATTTCAACAGCAAGCATCCCTCTCATCACTATTTCGTGCAAGCCAATCCGGAGTATTCGACGCCGGCAATGCTTGACACCGTCGTTTATAGAGATTATCTCTCCTTATTGGTGCAGAAATTGAGACCCAAATTTCTGAGCGTCGAATATTATGGCATCGTCAGAGATAAACTGAGACCGGAGTTTTACACGAATCTGGGGCAATTGCGTCAGGTTTCTTTGGACAACAATTGCCCTTTTTGGGCTTTCGCTCTGCTCGTATCTTTCGACGATCATCCCCAAGTCGCTCATTCGCACGTACGCGTTCAGATCTATGCCGGTCTGGCTTATGGCGCCAAGGGGGTCCAGTATTATTCGTATCGCCCTCCAAAAGATGATGCCCACGAATACGGCGAGGCACTGCTGAATCAAGAAGGTGACAGAACGCCGGCTTTTTCTTACGCACGGATGATTAATGCTGAAATTCAGCAGCTCGGCGCCGTGCTGATGGGGCTCAAATCGACCGGCGTTTATTTCAGCCATCCTGTTCCGCGTGGCGGCCAGCCGTTCAAACCAGGTCTGCCGATCATCAAAATCAATTCGCCATCTATTCTCAGCGGTTTTTTTGAGAACGAATCAGGGCAAAAGTATGTCATGTTCGTCAATACCGATTTCTTTTATGGCAAGCTCGCACGAATCCATTTTTCCGAGAATGTCCAGGCTCTCATCGAAGTATCGAAAAATTACATGCCGCCATTGGTCATCGAGTGGAAAGATGAGCTTTTCAAGGATGCCGATATACTCTTCAGGGCCGGCGATGGTCGTCTATTTGAAATCATCGAAAAGCCGCAGAAATCCGGCGATTAGCCCTTTGCACCATGATTTTTATAGACCGGTTGCAGCCACTCTTCAAACGCCGCATATTTACTCTCCGCCGCCCATAAAATGCCGCGCTCCATGATCGTCAGTGCTTGCGGGACATCGAAATCCGTTGCAACATGACCCAGCGATGAGTAGAAAACTCGTCCCTTGCCATAATACTTTTTCCACACCACCGGCATCACACAACCATCGATCCAGGCGGCGTGTTCGCCGGTGAAAGTCGTTGTGGCCAACACTTTGACATTGGGATCAACGTGCATGTAATACTGTTCGCTCTTCATATGAAAATCGGCAAGCCCGGCGGTGACGGGATCTTGCTGATCGACCACATTCACATCATAATCGATGACACCGCCAGGATGCGCCACCCATTGACCGCCCGTCATGAACTGATATTCGGTATTATCTCGAAAAGAGTCACACAGGCCACCGTGCCACCCGGCCAGGCCAATCCCATGCTCTTTTACGGCAGTGAGCAAGGCCTTTTCCTGCTCTCCGCTTATTTTACCCATCGTCCAAATCTGCACAATAAAGTCGAGCGAGTTCATCAAAGTCTCATCAGTATAAATGGCAAGGTTGTCGGCAACCGTCACCTCTGCGCCCATCTGCTGCATCCAGGGGACAAAAATATCGCGGGTCTTGTCCGGATCATGCCCACTCCAGCCGCCCCAGACAAAAAGCGCCTTCTTTCCCTGCAGCGGCAAATGATCATCAGCTGCAAAAAGAAGCGGACTGCCGGCGGCGATAACCGTGCCGGCGACGGCTGTTTTATGAATGAACTCTCTGCGTTTCATACTTTCCTCCTTGACCAGATCATCGTTGATTGCACCAAGTAGTATATTATAACCAATGTAAAAATGCAAGTAAAAGATTGTTTTTATTGACAAAATCTCGTACAGTAATAAAGCTTGAACAGAAAGAACAAGTTAGCTAATTTTCGCCATTAATAAAATGGAGATCGCCATGCAAGCAGTATTATTGGTTGCCGGTCGGAGTACGCGCACTGTGCCACTGACGCTCACGCGCCCCAAGCCCTTATTGCCCATCATGAATCGCCCGCTCATTCACCATAGTCTGGATCAGTTGGTGGATTTATTTGAGGAGGTCATCCTCATCACTGGTTATCGTAGAGAGATGATAGAAGCCAAACTCGGCGGGCAATACAGAGGTATGCGCCTCACTTATCAGGAACAAAAACAACAGCTCGGCACCGGCCATGCTGCGCTGCAAGCCAAACCACACATCAGAGACAAATTTGTCGTCATGAATGGCGACGATCTGTTTGCGCGCGTAGACCTACAGCGTCTGATACGCTACGACTATGCCGCGCTGGCGAAGCAGGTGGACAATCCGGCGCTCTATGGAGTTTTCAAGCTCGACGATGAGAATCGAATTGTGAGTCTGGTCGAAAAGCCGCAAAAATTCATCGGTGATCTGGCCAATATCGGATGCTATGTGCTGCAGCCGGATTTCTTCGACGAGCTGGAAAACACGCCCCGTAGCGAGCGAGGAGAAATCGAAATTACCTCCGCAGTCAATAGTATGGCGCAAAAACGCGCTTTTCACGCTCTGTCCATCGAGGGCTTTTGGCTGCCCACCGGATTCGCATGGGATCTCCTGAATCATCAGGAGTTTCTGATGCGCGACGTGCAACCGCGATGCGAAGGTCTTGTTGAAGACGGCGCTGTGCTTAAAAATGCCGTTTCGGTTGGCAGAGGCACTGTCATAAAGTCCGGCGCTTATATCGAGGGTCCGGTCATCATTGGCGAGGATTGTGTGATAGGTCCGAATTGTCACCTGCGGCCATGTACGTCGATAGGGGACAATAGCATGATTGGCCAGGGCGTGGAGATAAAAAATTCGATCATTTTACCGAATGCGCACATTCAACACCTTTCCTACATTGGCGATTCGATTATCGGTGAGAATTGCAGTATCGGCGCGGGCACGATAATCGCCAATCGTCGTTTTGACTGTGAAAAAATAAAATCCGCAATCAAGGGCGTACTCGTCGACACAAGGCGAGAAAAAATGGGCGCAATTATCGCCGATGGCGTCCAAACCGGCGTCCACACGTTGATTTATCCGGGGCGGAAAATCTGGCCGGGTGTGCGCGTGCTGCCGGGAATGGTTGTAGACCGGGATATCCTCTCCGACAAGAGCGAAGACGAATAGCGAAATCGAGAGCTGTTTAACACAGAATAATAACAGACGTTTTCGGCCAGCATCACAGAGGGAAATATCGCACCACCGTCAGGAGCCGTATTAAACCCATCCCCGCAACTCGCACGCCTCCGCCATCCGCGCGACGCCGACGATTGTTGCCGCAAGGCGAGGATGCACTTTTTTCTCGCGAATAGCTTCCTGCACCGTACGATATGCTTTTGTGAGTTTTTTATCCAGCCTTTCGTGCACAACATGTTCTTCCCAAAAGTCCAGGCTGCCATCTTGCACCATCTCAAAATAGGAAACAGTGACGCCACCGGCGCTGGCAAGTATATCCGGAATGACATGTATCTTCTTTTTGTCCAATAAAATATCCGCCTCCGGCGTGGTCGGGCCATTTGCCAGCTCGCAGATAATTCTGGCCTTGATGTTTTTTGCATTCAGGTGTGAAATCGAATTTTCCAAAGCGGCTGGATATAAGATGTCCACATCGAGTTCGAGAATGCTATCGCGATGCACGGCCTTGGCGCCAGGAAAATTGACTACCGAGCCGGTAGTCAGCTTAAAAGTCACCAAGTCCTTCACCTCAATGCCTGCCGGGTTATAGAGTCCGCCCTTTGAATCGCATACCCCTATTAATTTTCCGCCACCCAGCAATTCCTGATGCAGAAGAGCAGCCCGCTGACCTGCATTGCCGAATCCCTGAATAGCAAACGTACCGCAGGGATCGATATCTAGTGCATGGCATGCTTCACGAACGGCGATGACACCGCCGCGCGCCGTGGCATCGCGACGACCTTCGGTGCCACCAATTTGCATCGGCTTGTCGGTGAGAACGCCGGGATGGTGTCGCTGTACAATCGTTTCATACTCATCCATCATCCACGCCATAATTTGCGGATTGGTGTAGACGTCGGGGGCAGGAATATCTTTATCGATGCCGATGTAGGGGGCGCAGGCGCGAATATAAGCGCGGGAAATTCGTTCCAGCTCGCGTTCCGAAAGAGAGCGAGGATCACAGATGACACCGCCCTTGCCGCCGCCAAGGGGCAGATCGACGACCGCAGTTTTCAATGACATCCAGCACGCCAAAGCGCGAATCGTATCGACTGTCTCGTCCTGATGAAAACGGATGCCGCCCTTGGCCGGTCCGCGCGCGGTGTTGAACTGAATGCGATATGCTTGAAACACCTTGGAACTGCCATCATCCATCCTGACCGGCAAAGTAAAGGAAAATTCGCGTTGCGGCCAGGAGAGAAGGTCAACGATTGCCGGATTCAGGTTGAGGATGGCAGCTGCTTTTCGCACTTGTTGCTGAGCCACGTGAAACGAATTATAGGATTTCATTTCTTATCACCTTTTTTGAACGGTTGATGAGTCGGGGGTGTTGTGCGCGGATTGTCACTGCTATCCAGCAATATTCGGTACCAGCATCCCTTGCACATAAGAGCGCGATCGACGCTGAGGAGCACCTGCTCCCAGGGACTCAACTTTCGGCCGCAATGCGGGCATATCTCCGGTATTTTATCAAGGCTGTCCAAAATCGGCCTCAGGTTTTAGAATGATGCCCTTGCTTTCGTGACCGTCCATTTTAATGACCAATGGGCTTTCGAAGCGCAGATGTCGCACACAGGGCGTTCTGGCGACCGGCGCCTGACTCAGCAGCCAGTCCCAGTTGATGAAATTGTCTTGATGTTCGGCATGAACGGTAAAGTACCCCACCATGAATGAATTCAAATTTTGGAAAAAGTGCGAGCCCTGCGACGGCGTCACATAAAAATCGCGAAAATTCGCTTCGACAATGGCGCGCGCGCCGGCTATTTGGTCCCAGGTGACCGGAATGCCCAACCACGGATCGAGCGAACCCAGTCGTCCGACGCAGACGAGCAGATAGGGACGTTTCTCTTCCACCAGGGTGGCATTGAAAGCGCTGATATCGGCGACGACGTCGCGGCTTTTGGAGCGATCAAAATTGTCGCGATCGACCAGGATGATATCGTATATATTTCGCAATACGCCATTGCCGAGCACCTGCACGCTCTTGCAGATCAATTCGTTCTTGCTGAACTGTTCGATCCTGAGCATTTCCAGCTCGCGATTCAGCACCACCGGGCGCATCTGCAGCAAGCCAAACTCCCTTGGCTGACCGGACGGTGTGTGCAAATTGACAGCGAACTCGATCTCCACGGGCGTGCCCATGCCCCAGCTTCCCATATCCAGAACCAGCTCCAGGATGTGCGCCAGCGGAAAGATTTTGCTCTTCAGCAATGGTGCAAAAGTCACCAACCTGGATCCGGGGCGCGAGATGCCGTCATAAATTGTATTGTTCTCCGGCGAATAGGTCGAGCCAAGCATCGATAACGTGCCGTCCAGTTCAGCATCTTTGAGCGGATATTCATGAATCAGCTCTTCCAGCCCGTCGGTCTCCGGCGAGGCACTCAATGGCAACGCGTAGAATGTCGTTTGGGCATGTTGCAGTGTCGTCTTGAGATCATTCGTCAGATTGAGGTGCGCAGGATATTTCGGACAAAATCGCACGGATGATCCGCCCTCGACGACCATTTTCCCCAGACCAAGCGCGGCCGATACGATGCCGTCGGCTGCCTTTTGCGGATGCACGGGATAGAAATTATAAGAGCGGGCGACGCCGGAAAAATCGGGATAAAAACGCTCCCCAAACGATGTGCCGATCATCTTTTGCACAATCACCGCCATTTTCTCATCCCGCAGATTGTAGGATGTCGCCTTGATATAATCCTTTGCCGCCTTGAGGTATGTTGATGCAAAAACGCGTTTGATCGCCTGCAGCAGGTCGCGCAGTCCGATCAAGGCGTCCGAATTGGTATTCGGCAACATGATGGTGTCGTAGACGCCGGCAAAAGGTTGATTATGCGAATCTTCCAGCAAGCTGGAGGATCGGACGGCAAGCGGCGTATCGACCAGATCGAGGAACGATGCCAGTTCACCCAGAATACCCTTCGGAAAGTTTTTGGCCTGCAGAAAACGTCCGATGATCTCCTGATCGTCTTCGCACTCCAGGGCGAATTTCAGCAGGTTATTTTCGCTCATAAAGGCGTCGAAAATATTGGTGCCAATGACGATCGCCGGCGGGATATAAATGCGGACATTTTCAAAACGATCCTGAACATTGTAATTGTTGATTAAAATATTGACAAACGACAGACCTCGCGCCTTGCCGCCCAGGGAACCGCCGCCAATGCGGGAGATGCTGCTGTAGGGATCAAATGACTCTTTGTCAAAATCGGTGATGATGCCGCGCTGGCGTAATTTTCGATAGTCGCGCAATTCTATGATCAGCGATTGCCTGGTTTCTTCGACGGAAGAATAATCGGATATCTTGCGCGGCCGCAGCTTGTGTGCAAGCCAGAATTCTGTGCGAGCTTTGAGCCAGTTGGAGAAATGATTGCGTTCCGCATGATAGACAATACTCTCCTCTGGCACATCGTGCAGGACGTTTTCCAGGGTGAGCAAATCAGATGCCCGACCAACATGCTGTCCCTCCGGTGTGCGAAAGATGAAATCACCAAAAGAGAGTTTGTCGATGAGAAAGTTGCGAAAATCCTGCAGGAGCGTCGGCGATGTTTTAAGCACAAAACTGGCGCCGTATTTTTTGGCTAATCGCGCATTCTTCTCCTGCGATGAATGGAAAAGGATGGGAATATCCGGATGTTCCAGGTGCACGCGCCGTGCCAGCTCCAGGCCGGCCTCGGGATCGGCTCTGCCGTGACGCGGAAAGTTGATATCGGAAATGACGCCGAGGACATTTTCCGCATATTTCTCATAATAGGCCCAGGCCTCTTCAAAACAGGTACAAAAGAGTATCTTGGGACGCGCCCGCTGCCGCAACTGTTTGTGCGACAGGTTGATCCCTTCGGAAATCAGTCGCTGAGATTGGCGCATGACTTCCACATAGATGATGGGCAAAAAATAGGAATAAAAACGCACGTTATCTTCGATCACAATGATGGATTGCACGCCGACCAGATTGGTGTCATGTTCGACATTCATTTTGTCTTCGAGATGCTTGACGATTGCCAGCAGCAGGCGAAAATTTCCATTCCAGATGAAAACCTCATCAAAGATATCTGCGGCTCCCTGCGTGAGCAGATCGGCTAATTCGCGATTATCAAATGCCAACAGCACAATGGGTATGGTGATGCCGGCTTCGCGCACGCGTTTGGCAAAGGTCGGCACACTCATGTCTTCGATATGCAGTGTGGTGATCAAGAGATCAAATCGCCGTTCTTCCTGGATCAGGGCAATGGCTTCTTCGCCATTTGATACACGGGTGAGCTCGGGAGCGTGACTGAGATTCAGCTCTTGATACTTGTCCCGCATGAGTTCGTACAAACGGCCATCCTCTTCGAACACGTAGAGATCGTAAAGGCTGGATACGAGGAGAATATCACGAATGCGCATGCGCATGAGATTCTGGAATCCCTGAAAACGGGTGCCATAGCCATGCTCCACCCACAGCGGATCGGCGTACGGCAGAGCTTTGTCGATGTGACTGTTCACCGTGATTCCTTCGCTCAGACCAAACCCTGGTCCAGCATGGCATCCGCCACTTTGAGGAAACCGCCGATATTGGCGCCGTTGACATAATTACCCGGAGTGCCAAATCGCTCAGCCACATCAACGCAGGTCTGATGAATATTTTTCATGATCAGGTACAGGCGATTATCCACTTCTTCGCGCGTCCACGGCAGGCGCATGCTATTTTGTGCCATCTCCAGGCCGGAAACGGCCACACCACCGGCATTGGCGGCTTTGCCCGGGCAATACAAAATGCCCGCATCGACAAAAAGCTTGACGCCCTCGTTGCTCGTCGGCATGTTGGCGCCTTCACTGACGCAGTAAACGCCATTTTTAAGGAGATTTGCAGCGTCCACGCCATTTATCTCATTCTGTGTGGCGCTGGGAAAGGCGCAATCAGCTTTGATTTCCCATAACGGATTGTAATTCATTGAACTATCAAAGGCCGTATATATGGCGTCCGGATATTCATCAGCATAGTCTCGGATGCGTGCGCGGCGAACGTTTTTCAAATTCATGACAAAATTCAGCTTTTCACGATCGATCCCGCCCTCATCGTAAATGAATCCATTTGAATCGGACAGCGTCAGGACCTTGCCGCCCAGCTGCAATATTTTTTCAGCCGTATATTGCGCAACGTTTCCGGAGCCGGAGACAAGACACGTCTTGTCTGCCAACGTTTCATGGCGGCTGGCCAGCATCTCGGCCGCCATATAAACAGCGCCATAGCCCGTCGCCTCCGGGCGAATGAGTGAGCCACCCCAGTTGAGGCCTTTGCCGGTGAGAACGCCGGTGAATTCGTTGCGCAGCCGTTTGTACTGGCCGAACAGGTAGCCGATCTCGCGACCGCCGACGCCGATATCACCCGCAGGCACATCGGTGTTTGGTCCGATATGCCGAAACAGCTCATTCATAAAACTCTGACAAAAGCGCATGACTTCGTTATCGCTTTTCCCCTTTGGGTCAAAATCCGATCCGCCCTTGCCACCGCCGATGGGTAGTGAGGTGAGGCTGTTTTTAAAGACCTGTTCAAACGCCAGAAACTTTAAAATGCTCAGATTGACCGATGGATGAAAGCGCAAACCGCCCTTGTATGGCCCGATGGCGCTATTCATCTCTAAACGAAAACCGCGATTGATGTGAACATCACCCAAATCATCCATCCACGGCACACGGAACATGATGACGCGCTCCGGTTCGATGATGCGCTCGAATATTTTCGCGCTGCGATACTCTGGATGACGTTCAACGACGAGAGAAATCGAATCGGCAACCTCTGCGACGGCCTGCAAAAATTCCGGCTGTCCTGGATCTTTGGCTTTGACCCTGTCCACGACCTCCTGAGCGTAACTGTTCATAGGTGCTCCCTGGTTTTGCTAAAATATTCATGCTGGATAACCTTGTCTGTGCGAGATTCACTCTGTTGGCAAAGAAAAGGTGCTGTCGATTGAGGAGATAATCTTGTAAATAATAAGCAAAATCACAACAAAAAAATTAGCCCCTTTGTTGTGTAGATTTTCGTACTACATTTAAAGGAAATGATTTATATTACATGATTGATTTGGAACGAATGAAATATTCATGGAAATGCAGGCATGTCTGCTCAAAACACAATCATCATTAAAGGAGCGCGCGAGCACAATCTCAAAAACATCGATGTCGAAATACCCCGCGACAAGCTGGTGGTGATCACCGGGCTCTCCGGATCGGGGAAATCGTCGTTGGCGTTCGATACGATTTATGCCGAAGGCCAGCGCCGTTACGTCGAGTCGCTGTCCGCGTACGCCCGTCAATTTCTCGGCCTCATGGAAAAGCCGGATGTCGATTACATCGAAGGACTATCGCCGGCGATCTCTATCGAACAAAAGTCCGCCGGTCGCAATCCGCGCTCCACGGTCGGAACGGTGACGGAAACATATGATTATCTGCGGCTGCTCTTCAGCCGCATTGGGACGCCTTACTGTTACAATTGCGGCAAGAAAATCGAACGTCAAACCGTGCAGCAGATCGTCGATGCCATTTTAGCGATTCCGGACGACTCGCGCATTCAGCTCATGGCGCCCATTGTGCGCGGCCGCAAGGGTGAATATAAAGAGATATTCGCCGAAGCGAAACGCGACGGCTACGTCCGGGTGCGCGTCGACGGCGAACTGCACGAGCTGGAAACGGATATCATCCTCGACAAAAATAAAAAGCATAACATAGAAATCATCGTTGATCGTCTGGTGGTCAAACCGACCATAAAAACGCGCTTGACCGATTCGGTCGAGACCGCGTTGCATCTGGCTTCCGGCATTATCCTGATCGATATCGCCGGCGAAAAAGAGATTCTGTTCAGCGAAAATTTTGCCTGCCACGATTGCGGCATTTCCTACGAAGAGCTGGCGCCGCGCATGTTTTCCTTCAACTCGCCATACGGCGCCTGCCCGACCTGCAACGGCCTCGGCACCAAAATGGAAATTGATCCCGATTTGATCGTGCGGGACAAAAGCAAATCGCTGGCGCAGGGCGCGATCACCGCCTGGGGCAAGCTCATGGATGGCTGGTACATCACCATCGCACGCGGCATCGTTGAGTCTTTTGGCCATGATGTGAACACACCCTATGAAAAGTTGAGCGCGGAGGCGCAAGACGCCATCATGCACGGCACGCGGGACGAAATGGCGTTCAATTACGAATCGCGCGACGGACGACACAGCGGCACGTTCAAAACACGCTGGGAGGGCGTGGTTGGCAATCTCGAGCGCCGTTACGGCCAAACAGATTCCGAGGGCATTCGCGACTGGATTGAAACTTTTATGAATGTGATCGATTGCCCGGACTGTCACGGCACCCGTCTTCGGCGCGAAGCTCGAGCGGTGCGCATTGGCGACAAACATATCCAGGACATCGTCTCCATGTCGATCAAGGAATCACATCAGTTTTTTCTCGAGGTGAAATTGACCGAACGCGAGCAGATCATCGCGCACCAAATCCTCAAGGAAATCCGCGAACGCCTCGGCTTTTTAAAGAATGTCGGACTCGATTACCTGACCCTCGATCGCGCTACCGGTTCGCTCTCCGGTGGCGAAGCGCAGCGCATTCGTCTTGCCACACAAATCGGTTCACAGCTCGTCGGCGTTCTCTACATCCTGGACGAACCGTCTATTGGCTTGCATCAACGCGATAATGCCCGATTGATCGATACGCTGCTCAAATTACGCGATTTGGGCAATACGGTCATTGTGGTGGAACACGATCAGGAGACTATGGAGCAGGCCGATTATATCATCGATCTGGGACCCGGCGCCGGGGAACACGGCGGCAGAATCGTCGCCGACGGTTCACCGCAGGAAGTGAAAGATAATGTCAATTCCATCACCGGTGATTACCTGGCGGGACGCCGGCACATATCCATGCCGGCATCACGGCGACAAGGGAATGGCAACAGTCTTGTCATCATCGGCGCCACCGGTAACAATCTGCAGAACGTGACGGCGGAAATACCGCTGGGGAAATTTGTCTGCGTAACGGGTGTTTCCGGCAGCGGCAAGAGCACGCTGATCAATGAAACCCTCTATCGGATTCTGTCAAAACATTTTTATGGCAGCAAGGATGGGCCTCTGCCCTATGAGAGCATCAATGGATTGCAGCATGTGGATAAAGTGATTGACATAGATCAGTCGCCAATCGGACGCACGCCGCGTTCTAACCCGGCCACCTATACCGGCCTGTTCATGCCCATTCGCGATCTGTTCTCGCAATTGCCGGAATCAAAAATTCGCGGCTACAAACCGGGGCGATTCAGCTTCAATGTCAAGGGCGGTCGTTGCGAAGCGTGCCAGGGGGATGGCATCATCAAGATCGAAATGCATTTTTTGCCGGATGTCTATGTCACCTGCGAAGTATGCAAAGGCCAGCGCTACAATCGCGAAACCCTGGAAATCAAATACAAAGGAAAATCGATAGCCGATGTGCTCAATATGAGCGTGATGCAGGCGCTCGACTTTTTTCATAAAATCCCCTCGATCAATCGCAAGCTGGAGACGCTCGCCGATGTCGGTCTTGGTTACATTAAACTGGGGCAGCAGGCAACGACGCTGTCCGGCGGCGAGGCGCAGCGGGTGAAACTGGCGACCGAGCTGTCAAAGCGCAGCACAGGAAGGACGGTCTATATCCTCGACGAACCGACAACCGGTCTGCACTTTGAAGACACGAACATGTTACTCAAGGTGCTCAATCGTCTGGTGGACAGCGGCAACACCGTCATTGTCATTGAGCATCACATGGATGTCATCAAGACCGCTGATCATATCATCGACCTCGGCCCCGAAGGCGGCGACGATGGCGGCCGCATCATTGCGGTTGGGACGCCGGAGGAGGTGGCGAATGTGCCGGAGTCGTATACCGGACAATTTTTGCGGCAATTGCTGGGATTGTAGCCCGGCATGACAGTTTGGTCAGGGACAATCTCTTGCTTAATTTATTAGAAAAGGATTAGCCAGAGCAAATGCCGTGACTGGCAGTGCCGTCACCCTTGCATGCAGGGGGTATTCATCGGGGCCAGGGTAGACAATCCAGAGGTGCTCCAATTCGAGATCGTCAAGGGCAATTTGCATGGACTTGGTCAGGCGCGGTGCGTCCATGTATTTAAATTCAATCGCCAGGTTTTTCCCGCCTTGTTGCCAGAACAAATCCACTTCGGCACCAGTGTGCGTAGCCCAGAAATATACAGGATGACCGTTTTGTTGAATGTGACGACAGGCCAGTTCGAGGGAGAAACCCTCCCAAGACGCCCCAAGTTTGGGATTAGCGAGCAATTGCTCTTCATTTTCGATTGACTGTAATCTATGAAAAATTCCCGAGTCCCGAATATAAATTTTGGGTCGTTTCACTAGCCTCTTACCAAGGTTTGCGTACCGCGGAGGCAGTACTCGAACCATAAAAGTATTTTCAAGGATATCTATATATTTCCGAATAGTCATATCCGAGATCCCAAAAGAGCGACCCAACTCTGCATAATTTATAATTTGGCCATGATAATGACTCAGCATTGTCCAAAATCGATTGATAGTCAGAGCTGGAATCTGTATTCCGAGTTGAGGGATATCTCTTTCGACAAAGGTTCGAATATAGTTATCTCGCCAGATTACGCTGGCTCGCTCTGAGGTTGCAAGAAAAGAAGAAGGGAATCCACCTCTGACCCAGAGATTGCGATATTGCAGATGACCGACATCTCGCAGTGAAAATCCACCCAGTCGATGATAGCCAATGCGTCCCGCAAGCGACTCTGAACTTTGCTGCATCAAATCGCGAGAGGCGCTGCCTAAAATGAGGTATTTTTGCCGTTCGTTTGAATCGACAAGAAATCGAAGAAGCGGAAACAGATTCGGTTTTCTCTGGATTTCATCGATGACGATTAAACCCTGCAGATATTCCAACGTTGTCTGGGGCTCTGCCAATTTGGCGAGGTCACGTGGATTTTCAAGGTCAAAATAGTGATCGTAGTCGAACTGCCTGGCAATGGTTGTTTTACCACTCTGCCTGGCGCCCAATATGCCAACCACAGGGAAAATATCCTGTAGCATTTTTATATTCTGCAAATCATCTGTTCTTTTGATCATAATTTATATTGAAAAATCATAAATATACTTTGAAATTTCAATGTAATTTACTGAATTATACGCCTCATGTCAATAGAAAACTATAGCGCAGTGAAAGGAACACAATGATGTAAAGTGAACGATTCCATTTTATTCTGCAACGAAGTTTATAACAATCTGCTTGAATTCATTTTTGCCGCGAAGCGCCGCCAGATCATCATCCACACGAGCCTGGTTTTTCAATTTTGGATTCAAGGTAACGGCCTTTTCAAGCGCTTCAAGCGCCCCGGATTCATCGCCGGCTGCCAGACGTATGACCGCTAAATCGTATAACAACTCCGGATGCCTCGGATCAATCTGCACCGCTTTATCCATATAGGGCAGCGCTTCTCGGCTCTTGCCGTCAGAAAACAATGTCCAGGCTTCATTCCAGGCATAGTTGAGCTGTGCCAGATCGAGCAATCTGCCGAGCTCCTGCAGCGGTTCCGAATGATCATCCACACGGATATCGATGGCGCGATCCGTATAGCCGCCATAGCCGGCACCCTGCCGCACCACTAAAAGCGCTGCCGATTGCTTGCCGCGCGAATCGCCACCCATCGACTCACCGGCGAGGAGAGCGGCGTAAAGCCTTTCCGCCAGCGTCCCCGCCGTGGTCAGAAAGGCTTCTTCCATGGCCGCCACTACATTTTCGCCGGCCAGTATGTTCCCCTGGCAGGCGTAATTCTCGCTGTGGCGACCACCGGCCCAGGCGTTGCAGCTGTCACCGGTGAACGTTGCTGAGCTGCCGTCGGCTGCAACCATGCCGAGCTGGCGTCTCGCCGCGTGATCATCGCTCTTTAGTAAAATAGACATGACCTCCTCGGGCGCGATCCCTTTTTCCAACAACTCCAGTCCTCGCCAGCCGAAAGAGGTGTTGGCAAAGGACTGCGTCGCCACGGCGCCAATCCCGGCTTTCGCCCAGGGCACGACGGAACCGACTGCGAAAAATCTCGAAGCGACCGCGACACCGAGCTCGCCGGCGAGCGGATCGCGGCCGACGATCGAAAAAGTCGCAATATCGTCGCGATCTCCCGCCGCCCCAAAGGACAGCGTCAAGCCGCTCCACAATAAAATGAGGATAACGGATTTCATCCCACTCCTTTCTTCAACAAAGTCCGTGTATTTCACAGCGCGGCCTTTGGCCGCAACTAAAAAGCCAACACCGCCGAGGGCGCAGAGCCACACAGAGAAAAATTTCAAGATCTTTTTTCATATTCTTTTGGTCAACAACGATCAATGTACTGAATCCTGCAGGAAGACATAAAGTATCACAATAAAAACTAAAATCAGTCTATTGTGCTTTCACGTTTTGATTTTTTCGGCGCTTCTTTGCGGTCTCTGCGGTTTTTTTCTATATGATCTAAGACTTTTAATAAAACACGATGCTACAGATTTGTAGCACGGGACAATGACTGCCTTCATGCCCATCAGTTTATCTCTTGCCATGCGCCTGATCTATTCGACGCCAGGAGTGCGTCTATCACCTTCATATTCGCCACCGCATCCTGCAGCGGCGTCAGAACAGGCGTATCCTGTAAAATGGCTGATGAAAACTCGTCGCCCTGTATGCCATATTGATCGCAAACAGGGAATTCTATTTCGTTGACAATGCCATCCTTTTCGTGCCATAGTCGTGTCGGCACATCTGGCGGCGCATTGAAGGGTATTTCAATTTCTATGCGCCCTTTTGTACCAAAAATTTGAACCCGCTGGTATCGTTCGACCTGCGTGGCCACTACAAAGCTTGAGTTGACCGCGCCGAAATCCAAAAGAGCCGAGACCAACCGATCGGTCTGGAACGCTGGATCGAATTCTATGATACCGTTCACGCGCATTGGTTCTGCATCTAAAATAAAACGTGACAAGGAGATCGGATAACAGCCAATGTCCATCAGTCCACCGCCACCAAAGTCAGGCTTGTTGCGCACATTATCCGGATCGAGGTTGTTGTATGTAAAGATCGTTTGAATCGCTTTGACGACGCCAATGTCGCCATTTTGCACCATTTTTTTCGCCGCCCGCCACTGCGGATGAAAACGATACATGAACGCTTCCATAATCTTCAGCTGCGGGTATTTTTTCGCTTCGGCCAGGAGCTGTTGCGCCTCTCCCGCGTCAAGGGCGACGGGCTTTTCGCACAACACGTGCTTGGCGGCGCGAAGCGCTTGTATCGACAGTGGCACGTGTAAATGGTTCGGCAGGGGATTATAGACCGCTTCTATGTCGGGATCATTCAACATATCCTCGTATGAGCCATAGGCCTTGGCAATGCCCAATTTGCGCGCGACAGCTCTCGCCCTGCCGATATCGCGTGAGCTGATGGCGATGACATCGCACCACTCCGTCTTTTGCATGGCGGGTATGACTTTTACGACGCCAATTTTGGCGGTGCCGAGAACGCCCCATTTCACTTTGCGCATTTCGTACTCCGTTAATATTAAATGGCCAAGTCGATACCTCTCAATTTTGGCTATGCATTTTCGCCGATTGATTCATGCCGGCAGAATCACGCAATGCAGAGTAGCTTTGGAGGCGATCAATACGAAAATGACTCGTATCATTTTGAATTGCCTTATAAAGGCTACAAAAATTTCACCACCACAAACGTGATGTCATCATTCTGCGGACGTTCGCCGCGCCAGAGCAGACATTCGCGCTCGAGCGAGTTGATGATCTCCTGTGGCGAACGATGCGCAATCCGCGTAAAAGTCGGCATGGTCCGTTCGTCATACATTTCACTGTCCATGTTGAATAATTCCATCAAGCCGTCGGACATCAACAATAGAGTGTCACCCGATGCAACTGATACGGTTTGCTGATCATAGGCGTAGTCAAGCGCGCCACCGAGCGGCATGCTCTTGAGGACAATTTCTTCCACCTTTTTATCGTTGGCGCGGTACAGCATCGCCGGCGGCATGCCGGCGTTGGCAATGATCATTCTATTCGTTTCGATGCGCAAAAGCGACATGGCCATATAGAGGTTGCCGAGATTCATTTGGCGAATGATGTTTGACCATGCCGATAATGTTTCCGGCAGCTGTTCAATGTTGCCGTTGGCGCTGAAGAGACTCTTAATTGCCGCGACCATAGTTCCTGCTCGCATGCCGTGGCCGGTGGCGTCGCCGATCACAACCGTCAGGACGCCGTCGTTCGCATGGAAATCGTAATAGTCGCCGCCGACTTCGCTGGCCGTCTTCATGGAGACGGCTATATCAAGCCCGGGAATCTTCGGCACCTTTTTCGGCAACATGGAGAGCTGTAATTTTCGCGCTTCTTCCAGTTCTTTGGTCTTGCGCGCATTATCGGACTCGAGGATGCGGCGTTGAATCTCCTCTTCCTTGGCCCGCCGTTCCTGCTGTAATTTTTCTTCGGAAAGTTGTTTCACCCTGTTGAGCTGCGTTTGCAGCTCTTTGTTCGTGCGGGAAAAATTGAGCGAGATATAGGTCGACAATGAAATGGCGAGCACCGGAACACCATACATCCAGACGATCGCCTGACCGCCGATCGGTGGCAGGA
>JAFGJB010000308.1 GCA_016929295.1 Candidatus Zhuqueibacterota bacterium
ACGATCTCCTGGACATCAATTCCGGTTTCATCGGCTACGTCCATCCGGGGGTGGGACCCGGCGCCATCGGCGGATCGGTCCTGTATCGCGATTACGGTTCTTTCGCAAAAACGGACGTGACGGGCCAGGAGCTGGGATCGTTCAGCTCGAACTACTTTTCGCTCATGGGATCGTATGGGTTGAATGTGCTGAAAAATCTGACCGCCGGCGGCAGCCTCAAGTATGCCCAGGGCATGATCGACAACTATAGCAGCAGCGCCATCGCCGTGGATGCGGGCGTGCTCTACTCGATCCCGCAGGAGCAGCTCACCCTCGCCCTCGGATTTTACAACGTCGGCACGACGCTCAATGCCTTTGTGGATGCCAAAGATCCGCTGCCAATGCAGCTGCGTCTCGGTCTGGCCAAGCGTCTGGCGCACCTGCCGCTGCTCATCGGTTTTAACGCCTACAAATACAACGATGAGCCCTGGTATTTTGCCCTGGGCGGCGAGTTCACCATCACGGACAATCTGTTCCTGCGCCTGGGTTATGACACCTTTGGCCGCGATCTGGATGTCGATTCGTCGAAAGACACCCTGGCCGGCGCGGCGATCGGATTCGGCTTTTTGTGGAAGAACGTCGCATTTGATTACTCGTACAGTTCGCTGGGCGCGCTCGGCGCGCTCAATCGCTTCACGCTCTCGGGTCAATTTTAATTTTTATCATTGACAAATAGGATAATTTTATTATTTTCCATAGGATTACGTCGGCAGAGGTTATCTATATGAAAATGTTTATTCTAGTGTCATCATTTTTTCTTTTGCCGCTGCTGGGTTACGGTCAGTTTAAAACCCAGGCCAAGCCCGTCGATTTCTCCGATCGTTTGCAGAGCGGGGCGAACATCGGCATCCTGGGCATCGACCCGTCGAGATTTTCAATGTCGCATTCCTATTCAATGAGTTATATGGCAGCCGGCGGTCAGAGCTTCACCCAGGGTTTGTATCTCAACACCCTCTCGTACCAGTTCACCGTGCCGTTGACGCTGTCGCTACAGCTCGGCATGGCGCACAATCCGTTTCCGGGGAATGGCACGGCCAATATACTGCAAAGCGGATTTTTCGTCTCCGGCGCCCAGTTGATGTACAAACCGACTGAAAAAACCACCATTCAGCTGCAATTTCGTCAAATGCCGTACCAGAATTATCGCGGATTCTATTATGTGCCAAGACACGATATGGACTGGTTTGACCAGTAAAAGATTTATAGAAAAACGAAAGCCCATTGAAAAGAGGGAATCGCTGTGAAAAGTACGTCACGAGGAAAAAGTCGCCGAGATAAAAAGTCGTCCTGGGCAGCCAATCTGAATATCAGACCTTCGACGATTGCGATCTATGCCATTGTTTTTTTCAATTGCGTACTGATCATTTCCGCTGGCACCAAACTGTTCCAAAAGGTCGATGTCTCGATTGAAAATCGTGACGAGCAGCCGCTGAAAATTGAAGTTCAAAACGGGTGCGGCGTGAACGGCATTGCGACCCGCATCACCAACAATTTGGCTTATTTGAATTACCAGGTCGTCGGCAAGGGTAATGCCGATCACTGGAATTACGAGCAGACAATTCTCATCAATTTGGGATCTGATAAAGAGAAATCGATCGAAAATCTGTGTAAAGATATCGGCATTCACAAGAATGATGTCTACCTTCTGCGCGAAAAGTCGGATGCGGACGTGCGGCTCATCATCGGCAATGACTATCAATCGCTCAAGATATTTGATGTGCTACCATAACTCTACAAATCTGGAATGACATTCTCATTTTTTTTACTTTATAATGTGGTCAGGGTCCCGCTTTTCGTACTCACTGGAATAGCGGGATTTTTTAATGCCAAAATCCGCAAAACCATCCGCGGCCGCAAAGGTCTGTTTGATCAGCTGGAGGTCGCGCTCGAGCAGGCGCCGCCATCCTCAAGGCGCATCTGGGTGCACATGTCATCGATGGGCGAGTTCGAGCAAGGCTTGCCGCTCGTCGCCGAGTTGTTGAAAAGAGATCCGCAGTGCTGGATCGTGATATCGCTTTTTTCGCCGTCTGCGTACAAAAACCTGGTGTACCGCCAGGAACGAACCATCCTGACCTATCTGCCCTTCGACTCTCTCCGCAATGTCAGGCGTTTTATTGATAAAATCCATCCTGCGCTGCAGATCATCATCCGCCACGATATATGGCCAAATTATCAGTATATTCTGCGGAAGCGGCGTATCTCATCCGTGCTGGTCGATGCCAGCATCTCCGACAAGCACCTCGGCGCGAGCAGGCGGTTCCGGCCACTCTACCGGCAGGTCTATGCTACTTTTGCCGCCATTTGCGCTGTCTCGGAAGTGCATCGGCAGCGATTGCTGTCGATCTACCCGCACGAGGAAAATATCCATGTCTGCGGCGACACCCGCTACGATCGCGTCTACGAGCGGGCTCTTGATACGAAAAAGATAGAATGGCTGCTCGAATCGGGGCATTTTGTCCGCGACAAATGCTTCATCGCCGGCAGTTCCTGGCCGGTTGATGAAAAGACGTTCGCACCGGCCGTGCTGGAAGCGCTGCGGCGCTTTGCAGACTTTAGCGCGGTCATTGTGCCGCACGAGATCGATGCTGAGCATCTCGAATTCATCGAGCAGCTCCTGTCCGCCGGCTCGGTGGTGCGTCTCTCCGAACTGGCGCATTCGTCCTTCGACCGCGTCCGCATCCTGCTCATTGACAGCTACGGGTTGTTAGCCAATCTGTACGCCCTTGGCAGCATCGCTTATATCGGCGGCGGATTCGGCGTCGGCGTGCACAGCGTGCTCGAACCGGCAGCGCACGGTGCGGCTGTCAGTTATGGACCGAACCATCTCAACTCACCCGAGGCAAGAGAGATGACAACGCAGGGGATTGGCGTACCGATTGCGGACGAAGAGGAATTTCATCACTTTTTATTTGACATGCTGGAAAATCCGGCCCGTCTGGCAGAGCGGGGGCAGAGGACAAAAGAATATGTCATGCGGAACGTTGGCGCCAGTCAGCGGACCGCAGCTGTGTTGAGCAACTATTTTAACCACACCTAATTGCGGCACGCGGGAGCGCTTATGGATGATTTACAGGCCGTTTCCTGGCTGAATGGCAAAGTAAGGCTATTAGATCAAACGAAATTGCCGGAGGAATTGGTTTTACTGGAGATTTCCGATCACCGGCACATTGTCGCGGCCATAAAAAATCTTGCCGTGCGCGGGGCGCCTGCCATTGGCATTGCTGCCGCGTTTGGCGTCGTCCTCGCGGTCTGGCAGGCGGACGAGTCGGACCGCACCGATTTCCTGCGTAATGCCAACAGAGCCATCGATGAGCTCAAGGCGACGCGCCCGACCGCCAAAAATCTGTTTTGGGCGCTCGAAAAAATGCGCCATGTCATGTCGAAAAATCTCAATCGGCCGTTGCGCCAGGTGAAAGAGGCGATGCTCAACGAAGCCAGGGCGATTTTGCAGGATGACATTGACCGCTGTCGCAAAATTGGGGAAATCGGGCAGGAGTTGCTGCCGATTCGCTGCACGGTGCTCACCCATTGTAATGCCGGCGCCCTGGCGACGGGCGGCCACGGCACTGCGCTCGGCATCGTCCGTTCGGCGATCGCCAAAGGTAAAAAAGTCAGGGTTTTTGTCGACGAGACGCGGCCACTCCTGCAGGGGGCGCGTCTGACGACGTTCGAGTTGGCAGAGGACAATATTGACGTCACACTGATCACCGACACTGCGGCCGCCTGGGCGATGAAAAGGGGATTCATCGATGTCGTCGTCGTCGGCGCCGACCGTATTGCTCGCAATGGCGATGTGGCGAACAAGATCGGCACCTACGGGCTGTCCATTTTGGCCAAGGAGCACAAGATACCTTTCGTCGTCGCCGCGCCGCTGTCGTCTTTTGATCCCGATCTGGCCACCGGCGCGGACATTCCGATTGAAGAGAGGGATGGTGACGAAGTGCGCCGTATCGGTTCACTGCAGATCGCACCCGAGGATGTACCGGTATTCAATCCGGCGTTTGATGTGACCCCTCACAACCTCATTTCAGCCATTGTATGCGAAAAGGGGATCGCCCGTTTTCCGACCGAAGAAAAGCTGGCGCAATGGTTAAAATAAATCTTGATTAAATATTGAGATAAGCGTATATTTATAAAATTAATTCCACCTGATCTATTCATTCATAGGAGACTGAAGCAATGAAATCGCGTTTTATGGTATTGGCAATTGTGGTCGGCTCGATTGCGCTGTTCTTTGCCTGCCAAACCAAAGAGGTGACGTCCGCGAAAGTTTACATTCAACAGGATAATTGGGATAAAGCGATCGAACAGCTCGAAATGGCTGTCTCGATGTATCCCGGCGATGCCGAAGCCCACTATCTGCTCGGCGAAGGGATGTCACAAAAGCAGAACTGGGAAAGAATGAACGAGATGTTTGAAAAATCTCTCAAGATAGCTCCCACTTTTGAAGCCCAAATAAAGAACACACGTGACAAAAACTGGGTGAATCAATTCAATGGCGGCGTTGCCAAGATGAATAATAACGATATTGAGGGCGCCGTTCAAAATTTTAAGACAGCAACGCTGATTGATCCTTCCCGCAGTGATGCCTATAAAACGCTTGGTATTGCCTACGGCAGACTCGATGACCTCGACAATGCCAAGGAAAACTTTAACAAGGTGATCGAGCTCGAACCGGATAACCGGGATGCGATCAACGGCCTGGCCAATATTCATTTCCAGCTGAA
>JAFGJB010000309.1 GCA_016929295.1 Candidatus Zhuqueibacterota bacterium
CCGCATCACTGCATCGCATCTTACGAAACAAAGCAACTCTTGTATGCAAATTTTTCATGGTCTTTACACAATTGTAACCCACGCGTAGAATAGTAACGAGGACATACGAGATTGCTGCAAGCATGAAAAGAAAAACGAAAATTTCGATCATTTTATTATTGACAGTCAGTAGTTTACAGCTGCAGGCAGGGGCTGGTGATTTGGATCTGACTTTGGATCCTGTGCCACATCAAATAAACGCCGTTCGCTTTGATCCATCTTATTATTACGACTCTCGAGACGAAATTCAAGAGATGGTGGAAAAGCTGATCATCAGATGGAAAAACGCCGGCATCAATACAGTCTATTACAAGGCGTACGATCCTGTCTACGGCGCCAAATACAGGACGACCTATGACCTCAATGTAATGGCCGATTATGGCAAACAGGATTTATTGAAACACATTCTAAAGTCAGCCAAGCGTCATGATCTCGCCATCATCGCCTGGATTCCGGCCTTTCTGCACAAGTCAGCCTGGGAGCAGCACCCTGAGTGGCGAAGTAAGAATGTCGACGGCAGTGATTATAAACCGACGCCGGATAGTTACTATTTGTGCGCCGCGAATCCGAAGGTAAGGGCGTGGTGGCTCGGATTTGTTAAAGATATCTTGCAAAGAAATGATGCCCTGGCCGGCATCGATATTGGCGAACCGATCATTCATTGGAATGGTCACCAATGCGCATGCGCTGAATGCGCATGGTCAAAAGATCGTTTGCATTCATCGAACGGACTGACCAGGACATTGATGGCAACGTCGGAGCTTGTGCACAAATATGACAAAATTTTTTCCATCACCTCAGTCGTCAGCCCGACTGACAATGGCAGGCTTCACACTTCCCAGGAACAGCGACTTGTAACCGGTTTTGATCTCAATGCCGTCCTGGATTCTCCGCATAAACCGGACTGGATCAACCTCGAACTCATGTGGCAGCAATGGGCCGCGTTACATGACGATTCAACCACATTTCATCTGGACTGGCTGCGCTATGCCGCAGCCGAGATCATCCGCCAGGTGAATGCGCGCAGCACGGTCATTGGCCATGTCGAAATCACCTCCTTTGGAAAAATGACTGTTGATGCGGAAAAGCTCGCCCGTTCCATAAAAATCCTCAAAGACGCCGGCATCGAACATGTCGATATTTATGATACCTCTCTCATGGATCGACAGAATGCCTGGGATCTGCTGCCGGAGGTGCTGTCGTTTGTCAAGACAAAGCGGGTGGGTGTCATGACAGATTCTCGCGGAGGCAACGACGCCAAACAAGTCGCCAGCCTTCTCAGCCATTTCAAGACCGAGACGAATTTGTATTCGCTTGACGATTTTGCAAGGGAGATTCCATTTGACAGCCTGGATTTCATTTTTTATGTGGGCGTCGATTCAAGGTTCAAGATACCCGACATTGTTTTGTCAAAAATGAAAGCTTTTAGCGGCACGATTTGCTGGTTGAACTATGGGATTGAACAATTCCTGGACATCGCTGACTATGGCTTTTCATACATAGCGGTCCGGCATGATTCTGCGTTTCCGACGGTAAAATACAAAGAATACAGTCTGGCGAAAATGGATCCGTCATATGTGGAAACCCGCATCGATTCAGCCCGGCAAGTGGTCGCCATGACCGATGGCGAAATTGAGCGCCCCTATGTGATCAAAGACGACAATTTGTGGTATTTTGCCGATCTGCCGACAGCCTTTGTGACCGAAGGCGGCCGTTCCATTGTCTTCAGTGACCTGCTGCATGATATCCTGCATGAAGATCACCAGCCGAAAAAACTGGCCCTGATTCGAATCGAAGATATCAGTCCCCTGACCGATCCCGCCGCCCTGCGCGCCGTCGCCGGCTATTTGAGTTCACAAAATGTGCCGTTTTCCGTGGCAACAGTGCCTTTTTACCTCGATCCAGAATCCAATACCACAGCGGCCATGAGTGATCGCCCCGAGTTCATCAAGCTGCTGCAAGATATGCAAAAAGAGGGCGGCACGCTGCTCATGCACGGCTCCACGCATCAGTATCGCGGCGAGACCACCGCTGATTATGAATTTTGGGATGGCATGACCGAAGAACCCCTGTTCGCGGATTCGAAGGAATATGTCCGCCAAAAAATGGCGACCGGCTTGAGCGAGTTTTGGCAATCCGGCCTGTATCCACTCGTCTGGGAAACCCCTCATTATGCCGCCTCGCAATTGGACTATCCGGTCATCAATCACTATTTCAGCACGGCTTACGAACGTCGGCAGACGACGGATCTGCACGGATCGGACCAGCTGCTGCCCTATTTGATTTATGAGCACACCTCCGGCAGCAAGATCATACCGGAAAATCTTGGCTATATCCCCTTGACCCATCCGGATCCGCAACCACTCCTGCATGCTGCCGAAAATAATCTGGCAATAAGGGACGGCGTAGCGAGTTTCTTCTATCACACGTTTGTGGATCATGATGCGATCAAGACGATCATCCCGGCACTGAAAAAGATGGGGTATTCGTTCACTTCGCCACGCTACACGCAAAACACGGCATCGACTCCCTATTTCACCGCCATGAGCGGCAGTGATTCTTTGGTTTTGACGCTCAATGATCACTATCTGCACGAATTTTATATAGACGCTCATGGCCGCATAAAAAAAGAGTCGTACAGCGATTCGACAATTTCGGGCACGGTGAAGAAATACGTCGAGGCGCCTGAAGGCTGGATTTATATTGCCGAGATGAGGGAGGAAAAGCCTGGAAATTTCTTACAACGAATGGCGCAATCCTTATTGCCATCAGTCCCCAAAATGACGACGACGTTGTTCAATCCGAACAGAGAATCGTTAATTGATGCCAACGCTGTGCCAATAAGGGTTGCTGTCCTCATCGATTCTGCCGCAACGGGAAGGCCGGCCGTTTCTCAATATAACTTGCTAAAGTCATTGTCCGCTGTCGGCATCGATGCGGAAACGGTGCACGTATTAAACCTGCTTCAAGTCCCTGATAACATTAATCTGTTGGTCGTCCCGCAAGCTGCGGCACGTAAATTGAATGAGCAGCAAAAGCTGTTTATCACCTACGCTCTTCAGCAGGGATTGAATGTCGTGCTGGAAAAACATTCGCCTCTCGCTGAAAATATTGGCATTCAATTGTATGATGAAAAAAAGGTCATCAACCGCGTTTTTGATGAATACTATCCCAACGTCGAGATAAACTGGAAAGCACCGGATACTCTGCAAATTTTTAATGTGGATATCGAGTATGTGTCCTATTACAGTGTGGCTGGCTCGGATGAACCGGTGGTCATAGGTGGCGAATACGGCGAAGGCAAGTATCTCTATTTTGCAGCCTATTTCGATCCGGAGACAGAATACGGCTATGGCCGTTTTCCATACCTCGTTGATCTTTTTCAGCGTCAGTTCGATCTGGCGCCGACGATTCGTCGCCATACCGTTGAGATCTATTTTGAACCCGGCGATCGCGAAGATGTGAGTATCGAGGATCTGATCAAAATTTGGCGCAACAACGGGATTCGCAGAATATACGTATCCGGCTGGCACTTTTATGATGAGTTCACCTATGATTATGAGCGGTTGATCAACCTGGCGCATCAAAATGCCATGCTGGTCTATATCTGGCTGGAAATCCCGCATGTCAGTCAAAAGTTTTGGAATGAACACCCTGAATGGCGTGAAAAGACCGCCACCGGCGCTGCAGCTGAAATTGACTGGCGCAAAAACATGGCAGTGGATATCCCGCAGTGTCGGGATCGCATCATGCAGGAATTGGCAACCATCCTGCTGCAATATCAATGGGATGGCGTTAATTTCGCTGAATTATATTACGAATCTCCACTTGGAGTTAAAGAGCCGAGCAGTTTCACTCCAATGAATGACTATATACGAAAGATGTTTAAAGACGAGCATCATTTTGATCCCAGAGAAATTTTTAATCCGCTATCCTCATATTATTGGAAAAAAAATGAAACAGCCGTGACGACATTCCTGGATTTTCGCCAAGAGCGTATTGTGGAATTGCACCGTCTCTTTCTGCAATTCTTAAATGAGCTCAAAGAACGGCATGGCAAAGAATGGGAAATTATGGTCACGACATTGGACAATGTCTTTTCGCCGGCAGTCGGACGGGCCACTGGCACCAACACCATGCGAATATTGCAATTGTCAGAACACTATCCATTCACCATCCAGATC
>JAFGJB010000310.1 GCA_016929295.1 Candidatus Zhuqueibacterota bacterium
CAATTCGCTAATTCTTTTTTGAGGTAGTATAGCCATTTTTTTTGAATGACTAAAGACTTTCTTGAATATAGCAAGCTTTGCGTGAGTTTAGACCAATCGCACAAAGTGAGCATTATGCTTTTTCCTATTCTTCAATAACAGAGTATATTGGTGTTTATCTTGTTGATTTTGTGAAGGCTGACGTTTCACCTGATACCAGGTTATCTCCTTGCTTTTTATGCTAATTATTGATTAATTTCCTGCAAGCAGACACAATTAAACTGGAGCACCCCCATGAACATGAAAAGAAGAGATTTTCTCAAAGGCCTGGCGGCCGCAGGCGCTACGATGAGTTTGGCGACCGTGGCAAAGACAGAGTCGGATTTGCCGATTGGCATTCAACTTTATACGGTCAGAGACAAGAGCGGCGCAGATTTCAAAGGCACGTTGAAAAAAGTGGCCGACATCGGCTATAAATATTTCGAGTTTGCCGGCTATGGCGGCATGGATGCCGGCGAGCTGAACGCCTTTCTGCAGGAGATCGGCGCCAAGACCTGCGGATCGCACGAGGGCTATGAAAATTTTCTCAAAAACGCCGATGCCGTGGTCGAATTCAATCAGGCCATTGCCAATCCCTATGTCACGATCCCCTATATGCCCAACTATGTGCAACAGCATGCGAACGAAATAAAACGCTTTGCTGACAATCTGAATAAATTCGGCTTCAAGGTCCGTCAGGCCGGCATGCAGCTGTGCTATCACAACCACTCTTTCGAGTTCAAGAAAGTGGATGGCGAAAACACGATTTGGGATATCCTGCTCGGCGCAGCGGACGCGGACATGGTCAAGATCGAGCTCGATGTCGCCTGGGCTTTTGCCGCGGACGTCGATCCGGTCGGCCTGATGGATGCCTGGGGTGATCGCATCAGGCTGCTGCACATGAAGGATCTGGATGACAAGCGCCGGCTGGCGCCGGTCGGCGAGGGCATCATCGACATGCCAAAGATCATTGCGAAAGCCCGAGAGATCGGCATAGAGTGGTACATTGTCGAGCAGGATGAGAGCCGCAAGGATAAAGACATCATGGACGAGATCGCCATTAGCCACAGAAATATGGTCAAGCTGCTCAGCTGAGGAGGAGGATTTTGAAATATTTTATTTCTGCCGTGCTGCTGCTATGCATGCAGCTGGTCGGCGGAGAGCGCGCTGAAAGCATTCGCTCCAACTATGCCAAGTATGAATATCGAATACCCATGCGCGATGGCGTGAGACTCTTCACGGCGGTCTATAGTCCGTATGATCAGGCAGAGCGCCATCCGATCCTGCTCACGCGCACGCCCTACAGCGTATGGCCTTACGGCGCCGATCAGTACAAAAGGACGCTCGGACCAACCGAGGCCTTTGAAAAAGCGAATTATATCTTTGTCTTTCAGGACGTGCGCGGATGCTACATGTCGGAGGGCGAGTTCGTCAACATGCGACCGCATCAGCCCGATAAAAAAACCGCACTGGATGTTGATGAAAGCAGCGACACCTACGACACCATTGAATGGCTGATCAAAAATATCCCCGGCCACAATGGCAACGTCGGCCTGTGGGGTCTCTCCTATCCAGGCTTTTATGTATCCGCCGGCATGATTGATTCGCATCCGGCGCTCAAAGCAGCATCCCCGCAGGCGCCCATCGCCGACTGGTTCTGGGACGACATGCATCACCACGGCGCCTTCACCCTGGCCCTGTCGTTCAACTTTTTCGCCTCCTTTGGCAAAAAACGCGACGGTTTACGGACGGAGCGCCAGGAGATGTTCGACTTTGGCACACCGGACGGCTACCAGTTCTATCTGGATATGGGGCCGTTGAAAAACGCCAACGAAAAATACCTGAAAGGTGAGATAGAATTCTGGAATGAGGTCACAGGCCATCCCAATTACGATCATTTCTGGCAGTCGCGTAATATTTTAGCGCACCTCAAGAATATCCGCGCCGCGGTCATGACAGTCGGCGGCTTGTTTGATGCTGAAGATCTGTACGGTCCCCTCAAAACGTATCGCACGATCGAGGCGGAAAATCCGCAAAGTTTCAACGTGCTCGTCATGGGGCCGTGGTCGCATGGCACCTGGCTCGATGGCGATGGCGTCGGACTGGGCGACATGAACTTTGGTTTTGACACGGCCGACTGGTTCCAGGATCGCTATCTGTTCACTTTTTTCGACTCCTTTTTAAGAGAAGGGAAATCGCCGGATATGCCCGAGGCTCTGATCTTTGAAACGGGCGCGAATCGCTGGCGACAGTTCGATGAGTGGCCGCCGAAGAGCTGCACAGCGCAACAGCTCTATCTGTGCGAAAACGCCTGTCTCTCCTTCGAAGGGCCGGTCAGCCTGGCTGCGGCCGATTCCTTCATCAGCGATCCTCATAATCCGGTGCCGTACAGCAAAGAGATTTCGACCGACTGGATCAAAGAGTACATGACCGAAGATCAGCGCTTTGTCAGCAATCGCCCGGATGTGTTGGACTATGTGTCGGAGGAGTTGCAGTCAGATATCACAATGGCCGGGCCAATGCGCGTGAATCTTTACGTCTCAACAAGCGGCAGCGCATCGGACTGGGTCGTCAAACTTGTAGATGTTTATCCGAATGATCACAAAGAAAAGCCGGCCGCCCAGCTCCTGGTGCGCGGCGAGATACTGCGCGGCAGATTTCGCGACAGCTATGAATTTCCCAAACCCTTTGAGCCAAATCAGATGACGCTGATCTCATTCGAATTGCTGGACATCCTGCACACCTTCAAGCGGGGCCATCGGATGATGATTCAGGTTCAAAGCACCTGGTTTCCTCTCTTTGACCGCAATCCACAATCGTACGTCGATAATATTTTCGAGGCCGAAGAAAAGGACTTTATTAAAGTGACAAATCGTGTTTATCGCTGCAAAGATTTTCCCAGTCATTTGCAGATCAATATACTCGAATGATGCATGTCATTTAAATCACCGCCACGTCGCATCTTCCAAATGGCTGAGACAGGCAAAAGGCGATGGCGCAAGTCATGCTGCTGCTCCGCCTCGTGAGAAGAGAGAGCATATCCTTTTCATTTTGAAAGTGAAAGACATGCTGTCGACGAGGAAAGGTGGACGGATGTCCCCCGGCATTGCCCGCCCGGGACGAATGTCCCAAGCGATCGTCTCCTGGATCGTTCAGCATATTTGTGTCCCTCGCGGGATGTGTCCCTCGCGGGATGTGTCCCTCGCGGGATGTGTCCCTCGCGGGATGTGTCCCTCGCGGGATGTGTCC
>JAFGJB010000311.1 GCA_016929295.1 Candidatus Zhuqueibacterota bacterium
CAATTCGCTAATTCTTTTTTGAGGTAGTATAGCCATTTTTTTTGAATGACTAAAGACTTTCTTGAATATAGCAAGCTTTGCGTGAGATTGAAATGAAGAAAAAAAAGAAAATACAGAATGTTCAACTGATTAGAATAAAATGTTTTAATAAAGATACGAGTTCGCCGAGGAGCGCAGAGCAAGCAATATTTCATTTCGATTTATTCAATGCTTGTGAGGAAAAGCCTCTTCACCCACCATTTTTAGGTCTGGGAAATTACCTTGCCCTGCGAGGGGCTACAAGCCCCAGTTGACTTTGCCTCCAGGGAGAGAGTCCCTGGACGAACAGCTGCGCGTTACTTGCCCGGCACCTGGAAGGTGCCAGGCAAGTTCGTTCAGGGATTCCATCCCTGGACGGGAAATGGAGCAGGGCTTCTCGCCCTTCACTGAAGAGACACTTTTATTTTTCGCAAATTATGCCTGTGCGTGCCGCAAAACTTGATGTCTGCTGTTATGAAAAGAGTACTTTCACTCTGTTGCAGCAGCTATTAAGGTGAAAGGGAATGTTGTATTTGTGCCATGATTGGCTTATATTAATGTTGGCTGAAAGCGATAATTTGGCCGCAAGAGAGGAATCATACATGCTATGATGGCGCGCATGCGAAGACAATCATCGCGGGCGCAAGGCCTCGTCGCCCTTTGCGTGGTGTTTTCACTCTGCACCTTTTCCTGCATCGTCTATTTTTATGCGCACTTGCACGTTTTGACGGATGGCCGCATCCTCGTTCACAGCCACGCGCTGCCAAAAGGTGAAAAATCCCACAGCCACACGCCTCTGGAGCTGTTCGTTCTTGATCAGCAATTCGAGCAAAAATCCGTCACCTTGGCTGCATTTATACTCCATCTGTTCTGGTTAGCACTGCCCTTTCTTTTTTCATCGCATACACAACTCATTGCAGAATCATCGCCTGCTCTCTTTTATCGCCGGGCCCCTCCGACAATCCTCAAAGTATTTCCTGCAAAAGTCATTTTCTGGTGAATTGAAAACAGCGGATGCGCCAAGTGTTTGTTGCGCGCAGCGCGGCTACGTGTATACAGTCTATCGTGCAGAGATGATTGATCATCCTGATAGATGTGGCCTCGTCGGGTTAATTGAGGAGCGCTTATATGCAGAGTTTCAGAACTATTTTCATCATATGTCTCATGTTATTTATGCTGTCGCCATCGTTTGCCCAACAAGGACGGCAACTGCGGCGGCAACAGGGAAATCAGAATCGCTACAGACAGAACTGCGGTATCATATTTGGTAGAGTCACCGCTGCGTCAACCGGAGAAACGCTGCCCGGAGTCAATATTCTCATCGACGGCACCAACCTCGGCGCCGCGTCGGGTTTGGATGGCTATTATATCATCAGAGGTCTGCCGGCTGGCGCATATACGTTGCGGGCGAGCATGATCGGCTACGAGATCGCTGAAACAACCGTCGTCGTTTCGGCGCAAACGGAGACGAGTGCCGATTTTGTGCTGAAAGAGTCAATCATTGAGATGCATGAGATAGTCGTCACCGGCACCGGCATGCCGCAACTCTATCAGAACACACCGGTCAAGACGGCCATCGTCAATCGCGATATGATGGTGCGCCAAAAGGTCAATAATCTGGCCGAAGCGATTGATTTTCAAACCGGCGTGCGCGTGGAGGGCAACTGCCAGAACTGCAATTTCACCCAGGTTCGACTGCTGGGGCTCGAGGGTCATCACACGCAAATTCTCATTGACAGTGATCCGGTCGTCAGCAGCCTGGCCGGTGTCTACGGACTGGAGCAGCTGCCGCAGGAGATGATCGAACGCGTCGAGATCGTCAAAGGTGGGGGGTCATCACTATATGGGGGCCAGGCCATGGCCGGCGTCGTCAACCTCATCACCCGGCGGCCCGCAAAGAACGAGTTCAGCCTGGACTTTCGCAACGGTTCCATTGAAAAAAGCATGGATCACCGCGTCGGCGGCACTCTTTCTCGCGTCAATAACTCCGGCGCCTGCAAAACGATACTTTTCGCCACTGTCCGGCAGCGTCATCCTTATGACCATAACGGCGACGGCTTGAGTGAAATCGGCTGGATCAAGAGCCAGGCCGTCGGCGGCAATTTATTCTTCACCCCGAATGATCGCGGCGAACTGGCCATGCAATTCCACTATATTCATGAGGACAGGCGCGGCGGCGACAAATTTGACCTGCCGCCGCACCAGGCCGATATCGCCGAGTGGACGAACATGCGGCGTTACGGCGGCTCACTCTCGTGGAGCCAACAGCCGACTCCACTCTTTGACTATAAAGCCTACGTCTCATTCGCACTGACGCATCGCGATTCCTATTACGGCGCCGGGCAGGATGAGAATGCTTACGGACAGACGGACAATCCCCTTTTCGTCAGCGGTCTGCGATCCAGCTATCGTATGGGCTGCCATACTTTAATCGCGGGATTTCAATACAGCGCGGATGCGATCAAAGATGAGGCGCCGGCTTATGCAAGAATGGTCGACAACTCTTACTCTGATATCGGACTCTATTTGCAGGACAGCTACAAGATCGGCCTTTTGGAAAAGTCAGAATTGGTCTATGGCCTCCGTCTCGATAAGCATTCGGCCATTCAATCGGCCATCATCAGTCCGCGCGTAGCCTTGAAAAGCAGTCTATCGAACGCGCTTTTATTTCGCGGCGGCTATTCCACTGGTTTTAAAGCGCCGCAGGTGTTCGATGAAGATCTGCACATCACCCAGGTCGGCGGCGAAGGGCAGATCATTCGCAACCGCGACGATCTGCGGGAAGAACGCGGTCACACAATCCACGGCGGCCTGGAATATCAGGGCATCGTCGATCTCCTGGGCCTCAAATTGAGCATAAACGGTTTTTACGCGCGACTCTATGATCTATTTCTGTTGACAGAAGCGGATGATCCTGCCACAGATGAATTCGAGTTCTATCGCATCAATGGCGCCGGATTGCGCGTGCAGGGCGTGGAAGTGGAGTGTGGGGTACGCTGTCGCTCGCTGGAGCTGTCCTCTGGCATCACCGTGCAAAAAAGCCTGCTGGATGAAGCGGAGCCCAATTTTGCCGCGACGACTCTTTTCCGCACTCCGGATCTTTATGGCAACATGCGCTGCGCGTATGAGTTCAGCAGCCGGCTGCAGTTCACGTGTACCGCCAAATATACTGGCAGCATGACCGTACCGCATTACGCCGGTTATATTGCCGCGCATCGTCTTGAAAAAACCAAGACATTTTTGACCTTTGATTTCATTGCATCATATAAAATCTCGCTGGGCGCGTTGGTTGGCACGCTGTCAGCCGGCGTTTACAACATTACAAATGACTTTCAAGATGATTTCGACCTCGGCATGCATCGGGATGCCGGCTATGTCTATGGGCCGCTTGTGCCGAGGCGAATGTTGCTTGGATTTTCGCTTGGGCAGGGATATGAAATGAAAGGCGATAAAAGCATTTAAAAAGGACAATGAGTGTTTTCATTCAACCTGCGAGTCTGGGAGCGCCAGTTGACTTTGCGTCCAGGAAAGAGTCCCTGGACGAGCACTGAACATTATTTTGTGAAATATCTGTGCGCCACTTGCCCGGCACCTCTGCGTGCCACTTGCCCGGCACCTGGAAGGTGCCAGGCAAGGTCGTTGGCACGTTCGTTCAGGGATTCTATCCCTGGACGGGAAATGGAGCAGGGCTTCTAGCCCTTTTTAAAAGTATTTGTCCCCTTCAAAAACATTGTCAGTCGGTACTTTCGTTCGTTTATAAAGATATGCGTGTCGCGCTTGCTGCTCGAAGGGCTGGAAACGCCAACTGGCCCTGCACAATGAAAAGAAAAAAAAAGTTGTTTTTTACCGCCGGATATTTTATATTATATATGTTTAAAACATATAAGTAATTAAAACAAAGCCCTATCTTGATATGGCGAGAAAATGCAATTTTTAAAGAGACGAGTTGAAAGAGAATGGTCATAACCATTGCCAGCGGCAAAGGCGGCACCGGCAAGACAGCCATCACCGTCAATCTGGCTAAAACGGCCATCGCCGCTGGCCAGGATGTCCAGGTGCTGGACGCGGATGTCGAGGCGCCGAATCTGCATCTCTTTCTCAAGCCGACGATAGAACGCGAGACGACGATCAGCGCCCGGGTGCCCAGGGTCGACGAGGCTCTTTGCACGCGCTGCGGCCGCTGCGCAGAGATCTGCGAATATCACGCCATCGGCGTGTTCGGCACCAGCGTCCTGGTCTTTCCCGAGCTGTGTCATGCCTGCGGCGGCTGCGCGCTGGCCTGTCCGGAAAAAGCCATCACAGAATTCGACCATCCCATCGGGACGCTGCGCCAGGGCATGATCGACGCTGCAGCGCAATTTGTCGAAGGCAGATTGCTCATCGGCGAGGCCAAGGCGCCGCCGATCATTCGTCAGGTGAAAAAGTGCATGCGACGCGAGGCGCTGGTTTTCATCGATGCACCGCCGGGAAATTCCTGTCCGGCCGTCGAGGCGATGAAGGGATCGGACTATATTCTGCTGGTCAGCGAGCCGAC
>JAFGJB010000312.1 GCA_016929295.1 Candidatus Zhuqueibacterota bacterium
CTTGAAAACATTTATAAAAAGTACGTATTCGAGATGGTCGGTGCAGATATCTATTATGATCCAAAAGAAATAGAAAAATCAGAAATTCCCAAGGCCTATTACAAATGCTTGAATTATGGATTGAAAAACTGTCCGGATTTAATCAAAACCGGTTGGGAATCATTGATTGCAGCGGCGATGATCAAGCTTGGCAGCCTCTGACATGAAAAGGAGAACGTTATGAGTATCGCGCAGAAACTTGCTCCCACTGCAGTAATGAACCGCAGGACATTTTTGCAGACGACCGCGCTCGCCGGCGCTTTGTCGACGCTCCCATTCCACAGCACATCGGCGGACGATCGAAAAATCCGCGTCGGCGTCATTGGCTGCGGCAGTGTGTCTCATTCCTATTTGCCGCACCTGTCTCAATGTCCGTATGTGGAGCTCATCAGTGCCTGCGACATCATTCCGGAACGAGCAAAAGCGCAGGCGGAACGATTCAATATTCCAAACCACTACCCGCACATCGATCAGATGCTGGCAGGTGCTGAATTTGACCTTCTGGTCAACTTGACGGACATGCAGGAACATGAGCATCTCAACCGACAGGCGCTGGCGGCCGGGAAGCATGTCTGGAGCGAAAAGCCGCTGGCAAACTCGCTAAAAGAGGGCCAAAAACTGCTCGAACTGGCCAAGAAAAACAGCGTCCGGTTTTGGGGGGCGCCAGCGATGGTCGAGAGTCCGGCGTTTGCCAGCATGGCAAAAATTTTAGCGACCGGAAAGCTCGGCCGGCTTGCCGCCGCCCATGCCGAGTACGGCCACACAGGTCCAAACTGGTCAGCTTTCTTTTATGAAAAAGGCGGCGGCAGCTTGCCCGATCTGGCGGTCTATAACCTGACCACACTGACCGGCCTGCTTGGACCTGCCAAGGCGGTCACGGCCATGACCAGCATCGTCACACCGACGCGCCAGATCGACCGGGTGGGAGAGCTCAGAGTCGTCGCCGAGGACAATGCCATGCTGCTGTTGGATCACGGCGATGGTCTGATCTCGCATGTCCAGTCCGGCTTTAATTATTTCAATCCGCATGGCCACGAAGGCAAGGATGAGCAACGGTATACAGTGCAAATCGTCGGCACAAAGGGCGTCATGGGACTTGTCGGCTACGACTGGGAACCTCTGGGCGTCGATCTGGCGACCGAGGAAGAGCCAGCTTTTACACGATATGTCATCGAAAACAGCGACTTTGTCTGGCAGATGGGGGCATCGCGCGTGGCCGAGTGTCTGGCCATTGGCCATGAGCCGCTGATGACACCGGAGCACGCGCTGCATGTGCTGGAAATCATTCAGGCGACGCGTGAATCGAGCGAAAAAGGCCGTCGAATTGAGCTGCACTCGACGTTCAAGTGGCCTATCATATCCGCATGACGAAAAAACCTGGCTGAAGCACAGCAGTAGATCCGCAGAAACATCTGATCGAGAGGATAATTTCATGAGAGATATGAAACGAAGGACCTTTTTAAAGACATCGACTATCGCAGTACCATTTTTCATCGTACCCCGCCATGTTTTAGGAGGTCCCGGCCAAACCGGAATCGCTGGATTGGGATTTATGGCTGGGACCGGCATCGGAGCGCCCCTATCATTCGGCCTACAGCCACTTTGTCTGGCGCGGCTGGTGGGATTTTGGTGAAGGCGGACTGGGCGATATGGGCATTCACAACATCGCGCCGGCCTATGACGCGCTCCAGCTCACCGCGCCGACCAGCGTGCATGCCAGCTCGACGCCGGTCTATCCGCAGACAGTGCCCGCCGCATCCATCGTGCATTACGACTTTCCGGCGAACGGTGATCGGCCGCCGCTCTCAGTGCACTGGTACGACGGCGGCTTGCTGCCAGCGCGTCCGGCGCAACTCGAGGACGAAAGAGATTTGCCAAAGGAAGATGGGCTCCTCTTCATCGGTGACGACGGCGCCATGCTGGTCGATGGCTGGGGCGGCGAGAGCCCGCGCCTGCTGCCGGAACGCCGAATGCGAGAGTATATATTGCCGCCGAAATCATTGCCGCGCTCCATCGGCCACCACGCAGAATGGATCAAGGCGTGCAAGGAAGGTGCGCCCACCCTGTCCCATTTTGGCTTTGCCGGACCGCTCACAGAAATGTGTCTGCTCGGCATGCTGAGCGTCAGACTCGGCGGTAAAAAGCTGCTGTGGGATGCTGAAAACATGCGCGTGACAAATGATGATGAAGCGACTCAACTTTTACACTATGACTATCGTCCCGGGTGGTCTCTTTGATGTCTTTTCCTTGCTTGGCCGGTTCTCAACTGCCGCGCCATAACAACTGGGGCGATGGCAGCTATGATGATGACTTAAAAAAAGGACAGATGATGAAAAAGGAAATCGGCATACTTTGTCTTCTATTTTTTCTCCATTCAGCCAAAGGCCAGGATCGCCATTTCATTCCCCACCTGCAACGCACTGCAAATAGCGTCCAACTCATCGTCGATGGCAAACCGTTCATCATGCTGGCCGGAGAGGTGCACAACTCCAGTTCATCTTCTCTCGACTATATGGAGAAATTTGTCTGGCCCGAGCTGGTCGCACTGCGCTGCAACACGGCCATCGTCAGCATATCGTGGGAATTGTTCGAACCGCGGGAAGGAGAATTCGACACAGCGATCGTCGACAGTCTCATTAGGAGCGCGCGCGAATATCAATTAAAGCTGGTGATCATCTGGTTCGCCTCGTGGAAGAATGGCGAATCAACCTACGTTCCGGCCCTTGTGAAACAGGACACAAAACGATTTCCGCGCGCAATGACCCGTTCCGGCGAACCGATGAGAAGCCTGTCAGCGCTGGGCGCCGAATCGTGCGCCGCAGACGCCCGCGCCTTTGCCGCGCTCATAGCTCGCATCAGGGAAATTGACGAGAACGACGGAACCGTCATGTTGTCTCACGTCTGCCTTTTCACGTTTCACTCTTCAGAGTGTTTAAAAGATTGCTGAAACAACACAACTTTTCAGTATTAAAGCATGAAAGGTCAAAAATGAAACTCTATTATTTGATATTACTTTGCCTATTGCTCGCCCTCAGCGGCGGATCGAGTCTTGCTCAGCCGCACTTCCCTTTGCGAGTCAGCGATGACCGACGCTACCTTGTCGATGCACAAAACCGCCCGTTTCTCGTGCACGGCGAATCGTCCTGGGAAATTGTATGGATGTTAAGCAATGAAGAAACGTCCGACTATTTCGCCAAACGCGCCGCACAAGGTTTTAATGCAACGCTGTTCAATATCTTACCGGATTCGCACGATCCGCACACGAAAAATCGCGCCGGCGACGAACCTTTTCAAAATCCGCTCGATTTCACCACTGCCAATGATGCCTATTTTGACCACGTTGAATGGGTGGTCGCCGAGGCAGGCCATCACGGTCTGGCCGCTTTCATTTTTCCCTGCTATCTCGGCATCGACGATTCCTGGATCGACGAGCTGCACGCCAACGGCGTTGTCAAAGCTGCCGCCTATGGTAAATTCCTGGCTGAACGTTTTGGCAAATACCCGAATATCCTGTGGATTCTGGGCGGTGATCGCGATCCGGAATACGCCATGGATGAACAAATGGCGCTCGCGCAAGCGATTCATCAGTACGATCCGGATCATCTCATCACCTTTCACGGTCGCGAGCACTCCAGTGCTGATCTCTTTCACAATGAGGAGTGGCTTGGCTTCAATTTGACCTACAGCTATGGCGAAACCTATAGCCAATGTCATCAGGACTGGCATCGAATTCTGGTCAAGCCCACGCTGATGGGCGAGAGCGGTTATGAGCGCGAAGCCAACGACTGGCGTTACGGCACGCCGCAACGCATGCGCCGGCAGTTCTACTGGGCGCTGCTGGCCGGCAGCTGCGGTCATTTTTATGGCACCGACTTTTGGGATCAAAAACCGGGCTGGCGGGAATCATTGGACTGGCCCGGTGCGCGCCATATGAAGATCGCGAAACAATTTTTTGACGCTCTGCCCTGGCAGATGTTGGTGCCGGAATTCGAAAAGAAACTGATCATCGAAGGCAATGGCGACTATGGATCGAATGATGATTATATGACTGCCGCGGCGACTCCCGATCTCAGAGTCGCCGTCTTGTACATGCCCGTCGCCCGCCATCTTGGACTCGATCTATCGTTTTATCCAGGGCCAGTGCGAGCGCGCTGGTTTGATCCGACAACCGGTGTTTTTCAGGAATCTTTGCAACTTGAGAACAAAAAATATGTTCAGTGGGGCGAACGGATTTCACCGCCCGCACGTGATTGCGACAGTGATTGGCTGCTGATTCTGGAAACAACTTGGCATTGAATTCCGTACGAAAAAAGCCAAGTTTAAACAAGAGATAGGTATTTTTTTTATGGCTTCGCAATCGAAAGAGTTTTTTGTATATTTTTACTGTTAATCGACAATCAAAATAGCCCTTCAGCACTTTTGCAGTGTTATCTTCAAAAAAGAGCAATAACAGCAATCCTTCCCTTTGCAGTTGTTTGATTTTCATCATTTGTAGCAAAATTGTCGAGTTTTTCAAATAACTCGATGTGGCATGGCAATAGGACTTTTCCTCCCAGTTTAAGGTGATAACATGCGGCTTTTTTGTCATCTAGTCAGATAGGTTGAAATATGCTGTTGCTGTGCAAAAATATGAGTATCCAGGTTTCAGTGCGGTCAGTCATTCTCGCCAGCTTGTTTCTTGTTGGCTGTCAAAACACGAGGCCCGTTTTTTGGCCGGCGAACGGCACAACAATTCGAAATATCAACTGGAATATGTCATTGGCTGATAGCAGTATTATTTTGCAAAAAGAAAAAAATTTCTGGACTGTACCGATTCCCCCGGACTCGGTGCAACCGGAGACGACCTGGACCACGCATGTGCGCCCTGAAAAAGCCGATCTGCCGTGGCTTTATACGCAGAGCCATCAACTTGTGACGCACGCTGCTGGCGTGGTTAAAAATGAGTTTTATCGTTTTGGCCGGGAGGGAGTCTTTTTGCTGGGTTATGAAACGACGGATTCCACAGACCTCTTCACGGTTTATAATCCCCCACTGCTCCTCCTGCCGAATAAGCTGAATGATGATGGTTCGATAATCATGTGCGAAATTTCTTCTAAAATATGGAATGCTGTCGCTGATTCTTTTCAAATCACTCCCACAATCCGCTTCCTCTTGGCAACCAAAGAAAGTGGAATTGTACAATTGGATAAAGATCAATTCCCGGCTTTTTTGATCAAAATGAGCCTGTCACAGGACGCCGTGCTACAATTTGGTGATCGTGACTTGATTCTACCGGATGCGGTGATGGTGCAAAGCCACCTGCTCGTGCTGGAAGATTATGGTCCGATGGCAGAATGGGAAATAAAAACCTCAACCGCCGAACCGCCACTTCACTCTTTGATGAACGCGGATGATCAGATGAAAAAGACGCGGCAATACATAAAAGTGACGTTGCACCAAAAAATCTGATGTCTCCGATTTTCACTCTATTGACAAATACAGGGACCCTTTAACAAGGAGATATAAAATGAAATCGACAGTCAATTTCATTTGCCTATTAGCTGGTGCTGTTTTATTATGGGCGCCGATCTGCCCGGCGGCGATTTCTTTGATACAAAGTTTTAGTGAGGAAAATACCTCCGGAATGTCTCATTTCGGATATTCAGTATCAGGTGCCGGTGATGTAAATAATGATGGCGATGACGATGTGATCGTGGGGGCAGATTTATATAATTCTGACACCGGTGCCGCTTATGTGTTTTTCGGCGGATCAAACATGGATAATACACCGGATGTGATTTTAACAGGTGAAGCGGTAGGTAATTACTTTGGTTCAGCAGTCTCCGGCGCCGGTGATGTCAATAATGATGGCTTTGATGATGTCATTGTAGGAGCATACGGTCATAGCGGCAACACGGGTCGGGCTTATATTTATTTCGGCGGCTTTAGCATGAATAATGTAGCAGATATCATAATGACAGGGACAGGAGCGGGCACATACTTTGGCATCTCGGTTTCGAATGCCGGCGACGTGAATAGTGATGCTTTTGATGACGTGATTATTGGAAGTGATGGCTATTATTCGAATCCTGGACATGCTTATCTCTATTATGGCGCTGCTGTGATGGATAATACAGCAGATCTTGTTTTCACGGATAATGAAGTAGCAAATCGCTTCGGCGCTTCCGTTTCGGGAGCCGGCGACGTCAATAATGATGGATTTGATGATATCATCGTGGGAGCCTACGGTTATTATCCCTATAACTATATCGGCCGTGCGTATATCTACTTTGGCGGCGCCCCCATGAACAGTTTAGAGGACGTCTTTTTAACGGGGTCGGGTTCTATGAATTTCTTCGGCTGCTCCGTGTCAAAGGCTGGCGACGTAAATAATGACGGCTATGATGACGTTGTCGTGGGTGCTTATGGCTACAATTCTTATACGGGGCGCGTCCAGGTGTTTTTTGGCGGTAGTAGTATGGACAATTCAGCCGATGTGACCATGGGAGGTGAGGGGCCGAATCACTTTTTTGGCTGTTCCGTCTCAAACGCCGGTGATGTCAATCATGATACCTTTGACGATATTATTGTCGGGGCGTATGGGTACAATTCTGATACGGGGCGCGCCTACATCTATTATGGGGGTGCTACCATGAATAATGCCGATGATATTGTCATGACTGGGGAATATGCATCAAATTGGTTCGGATGTTCGGTTGCATGCGTCGGAGATATTAATAATGATTCATTTTCCGATGTAATTGTTGGCGCGCGGATGTATAATAACAATACAGGCCGTGCTTATATTTATCACGGTGGTGCTGGTATGAACAACTTTGCGGACGTCACGCTGACGGGTAGCGGGACTAACAATTGGTTTGGTGTATCTGTATCCAATGCGGGAGACGTTAATAACGACGGTTACGCAGATGTGATCGTTGGTGCTTCTGGCGCCGATCGTGCTTACATTTATTACGGCGGGAGCAACATTGATAATATAGTCGATGTGACAATTACATTGGATCAAGCGGTTGACTGGGGCTTCAAAGTCTCGGGTGCCGGTGATGTTAATAATGATGGTTATGATGATGTCATAATAGGAGTATCTGCCTATAATTCTTCTACCGGTCGAGCATACATATTATATGGCGGCAGCAATATGGACAAC
>JAFGJB010000313.1 GCA_016929295.1 Candidatus Zhuqueibacterota bacterium
CGACTGTCAAATTCATCGAACCAGCCGTTGACGCCCCGCCAGTTGATGGGATGGTCCTCATAGCACGGCTCGCCGTCGAGGACAGGTTTGATCGGCTTCAGGTTATAGTCATGCGCTGTCTTGAGATAGTTTCTGTTGTTGATCTCGCCATGGCCGGACTGGAACATGTTCAGATCGAGCCAGTCATCCTGATGAAACCACGCCGAGGTCGACCAGCCGCCCATGGGATGAAACGTCATGAGTTGCCGCCCTTGATGCTGCTCCTCGATGCCCTCTGCCAGTGCGCGTATGATCGCCAGGTCGTCGTCATCATCCGGTTTGCGATCGCCGCCGAGGATCCAGATGATATTTTTATCTTTATATCTTTTGCCAATAAAGGCGCCGTATTGGCGCGCATTGTCCGGCGTGAAAACTTCCGGGCCCACTCCCCACTGCCTGTTCCATTTATCGCCCCACGTCGGCAACATGCCAATGAACAGGCCAAGTGCTTGCGCTTTGTCGACGACATAATCCACATGCGTAAAGTATTTGTCATTCGGGGTAGCCGGATCATTGTTGAGCAACGGCCGTTCACCATTTGAGCTGGGCTCATTCAAACCATCCAGTTCAGCGAGAAGGACCGCTTGAATGACAGTGAATCCTTTGGCGGACCTGTTCTCAAGATAGAGGCTCGCTTCTGCCGGCGTCGTGCGATGAAACAGCTCCCAGGCGGTGTCGCCAAGCCAGAAAAACGGCCTGCCGTCCGCATGGACGATGTGACGCCCGTCGGCACTGATCCTGAGTTGTTGCGGCTCTGCCGGCAATGCGGCACTCAACAGGAGCACAACTGCAGTCATACATAGTTTTTTGCTGACCATCTGTCTTTCTCCTCGTCATAGAGAACGCCACGCTTTTTGGCGTACCAGTTAAAAATCGGATCGACGGTGATGTCGGTCTCGATATTTAGTTACATTTTTCTCTCCGAATGTGAGAATCATCGGGCTGTCCTGGCGACGTGATCATCAGGCCTTGCCGGCCGCTCGAAAAAGCTGCAAAATTCTTTTGGATTCCTGATGATAAAATTCGATGCGCCGGGCAATCAACATGTGTTCGATGATGTTGCCGCCCTGCTGCGCGCAGAGCTCGGCCGTCGCCAGGGCGCCTTTGCGAGCGATCGTCGTGTAATAGTTGATTTTGCTGATGCCGGCGTCGATGATCTGCGGATAGAGCTCATCCGCCAGACCTGAGCCGCCGTGCATCACCAGGGGTATAGCGACGTGCTGGAAAACCTGCCGGACAATATCGAGATCGAGCGCATTATCGCCGCGATAGGGACCGTGCACATTGCCGAAAGAAATGGCCAGGACATTCACTTTCGTTCTGTCGACAAAATCAGCGGCCTGCTGCGGATCAGTGAAATTCTGCCGAGTGCCAGCGGACTCGGTAAATTCAAAGGACGATCCGCCGATGCTGCCGAGCTCTCCCTCCAGCGCGACGCCGATGGGCTCGGTCAGCCGTCGCACCTCTCTGGTGCGGGCGATATTTTCTTCATAGTCGAGATGCGAGCCATCGAACATCACGGACGATGAGCCCGCCCGCACTGCCTTCACGCAGGCATCATAGGATGTGCCATGATCCAGAATAGTCGCCACCGGTACGCGCGCATCTTTTGCCGCGCGGACGAGCATGCTCATGCCGGCGGCCATGGGGATGGCCGGCGCGACCGCCTCATTGTAACCGAGAATGAGCGGGGCCGATATCTCTTCAGCGGCTGTCACTGCGCCAAGAGTCATTTCCATAGTGGCGCCGATGAAGCAGGGAATGCCGTACGTTCGTTTACGCGCGTCAGTCAAAATCTCGCTAACAGTGACAAGTGGCATAGTGGCTCCAAACGATCAAATATGATTTCGCGCGATGCGGCCGGCAAAAAATTCGCCCGCCAGCGTCTTCATTCGTCCTGGCCGGTGAAGGCGCTCAGATCCCACTCATCCAGCCATTCCAGCTCGATGCGGTCGCCGCGAAACAGCAGGGGCAGCCAGATGTAGCGCCCGTCGATGGCATTATCGGGGCGCCAGCGATCCGCCTTAAAGATGTAAGCATCCTTCATCCCCTGCACGGGCAGCAGAAAGGTGCTCTGTGAATGAAAGGTGGTCTCCGCGTCTTCGCCGACGCAGGGATTGCCCAGCTCGCGCCACGGCCCCCAGATCGACTCCGCTACGGCGGAGCGAGCGGCGTTCGGCGCCCAGCCGGTGCAGCCGGAGCCGATGAAATAGTATTTGCCATCGCGCTTGCAGATGGCCGGCGCTTCCATGAAACGTCCCTCAAAAACCCGGATATAGTCACCGGCATAAGAGAGATAATCGTCGGTGAGCCTGGAGATGTGCAGGGTGCTGTTCTCTTCGGATGCGTAGAGATGATACGCTGTGCCGTCATCATCGACAAACAGCGTCTGATCGCGCGCCATCTGGCCGCCGGCGAAATCGCGCGCGCAGAGGTTCAGCTTGTCCGGCGCATCCGGCAGCTCGCCGCCCGAATAGTCGTGATCGCGAAATTGTTCCGGCACCTGTTTTTGTCGTTCCTCGATGTTTTTCGGCCAGTGGCCGGCATTGGGTCGAAAGCTGCGCACATAGCTGTACGGCCCCGTGACCTGCGATGCCACGGCGACACCGCTGCGGGCTGTCCGGTAGTTGGTCCCCTTGAATTCGAGGTGAAACCACATGACAAACTGCCCGGTTTTTTCATTGTAAATGACTTTCGGCCGTTCGAGCACACATCCCTCCCGAAGGTCATGTGTGGTATCGTCTTTGACGACGCTGAGCGCGATCCCTTCATCGCGCCAATGATAGAGGTCAGTTGACGAATAGACATGCAC
>JAFGJB010000314.1 GCA_016929295.1 Candidatus Zhuqueibacterota bacterium
ATCGTGCAGGCCGGCGGCGTCGCGGCATTGTCCGATGCCGGACAAAAAGAGTGTCAAGGTCTTGTGGATTATTACATGAACAATGCGCAGATCATCAAAAAGGGATTGCAGGATTCAGGCTACACCTGCTATGGCGGCGTCAATGCGCCGTATATTTGGCTGAAAACGCCCAATGGTCTCAGCTCATGGGAGTTTTTTGATCTGTTGCTGCATGAGGCGCATGTCGTCGGAACGCCGGGCGCCGGATTTGGTCCAAGCGGCGAAGGTTATTTCAGGCTCTCTGCGTTCGGCCATGTGGCGGATATCGAACAAGCGGTTGCGAGCATTCGCGAACATCTTTACAAAAGCTGAAGAAAAAGGTCGCGCGAGCAGGACAGTGCGACAAAGGCGCCCTGCGACGCACCAGGCAAAGCCATGCCGGCCGGCGCCCGCTCGCCATGATACGATGGGAGAATTCATGTCAACGCTGGGAAACACCGCTGTCACCTCTGAGATCATCGCACGCGCTGTCAAAGAATTCGGCACGCCGTTCTACCTGTATGACGAACGGATGATACTGGATAAATGTCTCGAGGTTCTTAAAATGCCGAATGCATTTGGACTGCATGTCGGCTATGCGATGAAAGCCAACTCGAGTCGCGCGCTGTTGCAGCTCATCACCGGTCTCGGCATTGATCTCGATCTCAGTTCGTTGAATGAAGGGCTGCGCGCGCATATGGCGGGAATCCCCTATTCGCGCATGATGCTGACAACGCAAGATGTGCCCAGAGGCCGGTCGCGGCACGACCTTGAAGAGTTGATGCTGAAGGGCATGAAATACAATGTCTGTTCGTTGCGACAGTTGCACCTGATCGCTGACTTTGCCGTCGCCAACAGGATAAAACTCTGCATCCGTCTGCATCCCGGCGTTGGTTCGGGTGAATCTGTGACCCGCAACACCGGCGACAAATATTCCTGTTTTGGCATACACCTCAACGACCTGGAAAAAGCTCTGGCTTTTGCTGATGAGAAGGGGATCGTTTTCGACGAGATCCACATGCACATCGGTTCCGGCGGCGATCCCGACTTGTGGCGGGCGAACATTGATCGCGAATTGAGTTGTGTCGAGCAGTTGTCCGATGTGCAAATTGTCAATCTCGGTGGCGGCTTCAAAGAGGCGCGTATGCCGGATGAAAAGCCCGCGGATATTCAGCAACTCGGTCTGTATGCACGGCGCAAGTTTCACGAGTTCTATGAGCGCACGGGCCGCAAGCTCATCATGGCCATTGAGCCGGGTACTTTTATCGTGGCAAATGCCGGATTTGTGGTGACCTCTGTTGTCGACAAAAAATCAACCGGTGAAGACGGATTCAATTTTCTCATCGCCGACGCCGGCATGGAAGCCAACACGCGGCCGCTCTTGTATGGCGCCCGCCATCCATTCTATGTGGTGTCAAAAACGGGAAAATTGCTGTCGAGTGAGTTCGATTTGAGCGAGTTGTATCCCGAGGCTGACTATCGCGTCATCGTCGGCCGCTGCTGTGAGAGCGGTGATTCGCAGAGTCTCGACTCGCAGGGTCACATCATTCCGCGCCTGATGGCCAATCCGGCAGTGGATGATATTCTTGTCATCGGTGGCGCGGGTGCATATGTCTCGGCCATGTGTCTTGCCAATTATAATTCGTATGTGCAACCGGCGGAAATCCTGTTGCGCAGCAATGGCAGCATGTGCGTGATTCGCAAAGAGCAGACGCTGGAACAGGTCGTCGAAAATGAGCTTTTTTTATGAGTCGATCGGCAATGATGAAATTCATCGGCTTGATAAATCTGTGCCTCGGCGGACATTGAAAAAATTGAATTGCCTTTTAGAGTGAAATCGATTATTATAACGGTGCCGCATTGAAAAAAGATTGGTCTCGCACATTTATGAGGCCAGCTGGGAGTGTGTCAGGGAGTTTCCATGAGTTATCGAAAACTTAATCTGTTCTTTCTTTTTCTCCTCTATGGCCTGTCATTGTTGTTTTTTTCCCTGCAGTACAAGCCATCCCTGCTCTTTCATCAATTCCAGCCGGCCTTTTATTTTGACGGCCATTTTTTACGCGGCTTTTTAGCCTATCCCGGCGGTTTGAGTGATGCGCTCAGTTTGTTCATCTTTCAATTCTTTTTCAAGGATTTCATCGGCAGCCTGTTGTTTGCGGCGATTCTGTTGAGCATTTTCATTCTGGCCCAAAAGATCCTCGTGCGGCAGTTATCGCCATCGCCGCCCCTTCTCTTCATTCTGACACCGCTCTTTTTCCTCATCGCGCTCTACAGTGACTATAACCTGCCGCTGGTCGTCGCGGTCAAATTTACCATTGTTCTTTTATGCGCCCATGTCTCTGACAAGGGAAAGAGGATGACGCGCCTCTGTTTTTTGTGCACCTTTCCGGGCATCTACTGGCTGCTGGGCGGCTGGTTTTCTCTTTATTTTGTCGTTCTGATCCTGGTCATCCATATTTTCTATCACTGGTCAGCCCTGATTTTTCCTGTTCTTTTTGGCGCAATCTACAGTTTATCCGCTTATCTGTCCGCGCGTTTTATATTTCAAATTTCACTCCGCGAGGCATTTCTCTATGTTTTGCCCGCGCGCTATTATCTTGCCCCTTTTCTCATCAAATTCGGCGCACTTTATTATCTGCTTTTTCTTGCTCTCCCGGTTATAATCATCACGCTGAAGGCAAGCCAGGTTTTAGCTAAAAAGCGGGATAGTGAAAAAGCACAGAAGAAAAAGAGCGTTGTGTTGATCGTCGATATGGCGACCGGAGTTGTTTTATTATGTGCAGTGATGCTATTTTCTGTTCAGCCTGATCCGAAGAGAAAAATTTATATCAACTGTCTGGCCGAGAGAGCGGCGTGGCATGATGTTTTAATCGAGTCCAGAAAAATGGGCGTCTACGATCGAATCGTGGAATTTCAAAGCAATAGAGCCATGTATTTTACCGGTTGTCTGCTGGATAGCCTCTTTACAATCGAGCATCCGGCAGGAGTGAACGGTCTATTTGTGGATCGGATGATGGCGAGCCAGATTGCGTTGTATGCGAGTGATCTCTATTTTGATCTGGCATACATCAATGCCGCTCAGGTCATGGCTTATGAGTACCTGACCAAATTCAGGTATGATCCGCGCGCTCTGCAACGATTGGCACTGACGAACGCGATCAATGGTCAGCCGCTGAAAGCAGAAAAATTTTTACTGCTCTTAGGCAAAAGTATTGTCCACAAGCCCTGGGCCAAACGACATCAAATTCTCCTGGATGAGAATAGATCCCTCGAGATCCCCGGCGTTGCCGAAAAGAGAAGGCTGATGCCACGAACGGACTATTTTCTCAGCTCGCAAAATCCGAATACTGATATGATAGCCCTGCTCGAGTCGAACGACAGTAATCGGATGGCTTTTGAATATCTCATGGCCTATTATTTATTGGAATGCCGGCTCGGCAACATCGCCAAGCATATCAACATGCTCGCAAAATTTGCCTACCCGGAGGTCCCGCGTCATCTCGAAGAAGCCGCCATCATGTATCAGAGCGGCATCGCCAAAGTCGGTGGAGAATTGATCAAGGATATCCCTTTTCGCCGCGACCGCATCTCGATGTTTGTACGCTTCAACAAGATCATCGCCGACAACCAAAGGGATCGGAAGAAGGCAGATCAGCTCATGCGCGCCGAGCTCGGCGACACCTTTTGGTATTATCTCTTCTCCGGAGGGTGTGACAGAACCGATACGCTGAAAAAACGACGAATTGAAAGTGAATTTTAGCATGAAGAGGGTCGTATTTGCAATGAGCATGGCTTTTGTGCTGTTCGTCTCAGCCTGTGCTCCTTCTGTTGCGGAATACAGAACAGTGGCGCGGCAAGCCATACTCGAGCCGGATTATCGCGACATTGTCATCCCGCCCAATATTGCGCCGCTCAATTTTTGCATCAAAGAGGACGGCCGAGCATTTGTGGCGATTTTTACCTCTGCCCGCGGCAAATCTATGGCGATTCGTTCCCGCAGCGGCATCATCCGGATTCCCCTGCGCCGGTGGCAGAAATTCATCCATCCATGCGCCGGCGCATCTTTCACCATTGATGTCTTTGTCCAGGACAGCAGCAGACTGTGGCACAAGTATGAATCCATCACCAATTCTGTCTCACATCAGCCCATTGACAGTCACCTCGCCTATCGGCTCATCAATCCGGGATATGTGTTGTGGTGGGACCTCGGCATCTACCAGCGTGATCTGACGACTTTTAGAGAGAGAGCAATTTTTACAAATCGACTGACGAAACGAAATTGCATGAACTGCCACGCTTTTTGTCAGAATGATCCCGCGCAGATGATTTTTCATATGCGAGCCGAGTTTGGCGGCACCATTCTCATACAGAACGACGAGGTGAAAAAAGTCGATACCGGAACAGCCTATACAATGTCCGCCGGCGTCTATCCGTGCTGGCATCCGGATGGCAAACATATCGCCTTTTCGGTGAATAAAATCTTTCAGAATTTTCACACCCATCGTGACAAGAGCACCTATGTTTTTGATACGGCTTCAGATCTGATCATCTATGATATTGAAAATAATCAAATCACGACATCGCCAGGAGTTTCAACAAAACGGCTGGAAAATTTGCCGACCTGGCATCCGAACGGCAGGGACCTCTATTTTATTTCTGCTCCCGCGTATGTCACTAACACAGCGTATGAGACGGTAAAATATGATCTCATGCATACGACTTTTGATGTGATCACGAATGAGTGGGGTGATATCGAACCGGTCATCACGGCGAGAGAGTGCGGAAAAAGCATCACCTTTCCCAAGGTGTCGCCTGATGGGCGTTTTCTCATGTTCACCATGAGTGATTATGGTTATTTCACCATCTACACGCGCAGCAGTGATCTCTGGTTATATGATATGGCGCGGAAAAAATATGATGAGCTGGCGGTCAACAGTGATGATGTCGATAGCTATCACAGCTGGTCAAGCGACGGGCACTGGTTTGTTTTCTCCAGCAAGCGAAAAGACGGGCTCTGCGCTCGCCCCTATTTTAGCTATCTGGATGATGACGGTCGGGCTTCAAAACCGTTTCTCTTGCCGCAGAAGAATCCGGCTTATTATGACACCTATCTGTTGAACTATAATATACCTGAGCTCATCAGGGGGCCTGTTGAAACCGGGCACTGGGAGATCGCCAGAAAAGCCGTCGGCGACGCGCTCGCCGTCGCCTTTGACTCGACCGTGAATGTTGATGCATTGTCGGGCGCGTCGAAAATTGTCGCTGACGCCGTCAGCAGACCTTATCATTGAGACCGCTCCGGGCAGGCAGCAGCGAGCGATGCTGGCGCAACTTGGCGCGGCCTTTGGTCGCAAGCAAAAACATCTGAACCGCCGAGGGCGCCGAGAATCGCAGAGGAAAAGAAGCGAAATCGGGCGTTATCTCTGTGAATCTCGGCGCCCTCGGCGGTTGGCTTTAAAACTTTGCTAAAAAACAACATGTTACTGATTTGTATTGCAGAGGGACGTGTGCAGCTGATGAACCATTTTAACGGCATTTGCAGGAAAAATTTATCGAAACTTAAAAAAAAAGGTTGTTTTTGCACAATTTTTATATTATAATATAATATAATGCTTTGTGTCTGCAACAAAGCATGAGGGTTGTAGGGCGGGTATTTTTCTAAAAACAAAGTCGATGAAAAAAACAGGAACAATCAGACAAGGATGGGCGTTATAAGAGTGTACGTTTAATTATTGAAGATGAATTCAGAATGTGCGGATGGCTTCCCTCCCCTCCGTATCTGCTGACCCCCCCTAGGCAGGTACAAGGCCATCCGCCATTTTTAAAACTTTAGTTATTGTTTATTTTGGTTTTAAAAAAGCGGATGGCTTTCCTCCCCTTCGTACTTGCTGACCCCCCCTAGGCGAGTACACAGTCATCCGCTTTTTTTATCATAATACTGACAGTATATGTTTTGCTTCCTTCGAGTATCAAAGAAGGTGCACTATGTATCGACTCATTAATCCGGCATATTTATTGACATGTCTACTCTGCGCGATCTTGCCCGCTTTTGCTGATGATGAAATCGAATTGGGTCATCTGTTCGACAGCGATATTCAAACCTGGCACGAAATATCTTTTCGCTGCTCCGAATTGATCCCCTATTTTTACGAAAAAAACGATCAGGATTCACTTTCTTATATTCTACAGTATTGGGAGGAAGAAACGGGCGTGATGGAGCCCGTGCGCCGCGTCTGGATTTTAAATCAAATCGCGCAAAATTTGTTTGCGCCAGATTATCTCTCAGATATCATTATCGAGGATTTCATCGAGTATCAAAGCGCCTACGAGAGCCAAGTGAGTGATACGTCTCACTGGATTGTGCCCGGCTATGAAAAGGCAGCGCAAAAGCCATATTACCTTTGCGCTGACTTTAATCAATTCACCAAATCACTGGCCACTGAATTACTGGACTATACCGACCTGTCAGATGATGAGTACTTGATCTGTCTTTTCTACAGTCATGAGTTCAATGAATTTCACCGTCTCATCGAAACCGATGCTGCGAAATATACAAAGCTCTATAGACAGTTAAAACGCTATCGTGCCGACGTTGAAACATTCGATATTCATTATGGTTTTTTCCTGGGATATTGGACGCCGCGAAGCTCACTATCTCTGCTTGGTGATAAGGTGAACGTGGGCGGTATGGTCGGTGCGCAGTGGCAGAATATCATATTTGACTGTACGCTGCTCTTTCAATTCCTGAATTCAAAAAATCCCTACACAGTAAAATATGAGGGTGATTTGTTCACCACAATCCATTATTTCAGATTTTATTTCGGCGTGGAACCGACCTATGTGCTTTACGATTGGGAGCATACACAGGTCCATCTGATATCGGGCGCCGGCATAGACGTAGTCGAGGTGGTCCCTGAGGATGAAAATCCTTACAAGGAAGAATTCGTCAGCATTATGGGTCTTAATCTTGCTGTGGGCATAGGGATTCAGCATTACTTGAAAAAAGGAAAACCTTATTATATACAATATCAGCTGAAATACGAATTCGTCGGCTATAACAGCCATGGCGGCACTGATCTGGCAAATGGCGAAGCTGTCTCATTTCGTCTGGGATTCTACTGGGATGCGAGCAGACGCAAGCACGAGTTTAGAAAATATTTTTGAAATGTTTTTATAGTTGCTCTTGTCCGCCATGATCCCATTTTTCGGAATTTTGACCTCTCCCGCACTGTTTTATCCTACCTGCAATAAGCAGGAATGAAAATGCAAGCAGAAAGGAGAATGATCATGAAAAAAACGTTTACATTATACTTACTGGTGATATTAACTGTTTTCTTAGCTTACTCAGCCATGGCGGATGTTTTTGAAAAAGTGTCGCAGGATTTTTCGCTCATGGGTACCGATGGAAATGAGCATTCACTGGCGGACTATAAGGACGCAAAGGCAATCGTCATCATGTTTGTCGCGACGCAATGCCCTATCTCAAACGGCTTCAATGAGCGTATGGTCGATCTGGCTAATACATACATGTCAAAAGGCGTGGTTTTTCTTGGCATCAACTCCAACAAGCAGGAAAAATTTGCTGAGGTGAAAGAGCACGCACAAAAACATGGCTTTCCATTTGTTGTGCTCAAAGATGAAAACAATGTCGTCGCCGATCAATTTCAGGCCAAAGTGACTCCGGAAGTTTATGTCCTCAATGGCAATCATGACATCCTCTATCATGGCCGCATTGATGATGCGGCGCGCGCTGATGAAAGAAAAAGTGAGGATCTCAAAAAAGCACTTGACGAAATATTAGCCGGCGAACCGGTTTCCGTTTCAACCACCAAGGCGTTTGGCTGTACGATCAAGCGCATCTCACCGTAATGCAAACATGCGCCATTCGCACCGTCAGGCGAATGGCGCTTCCTTCCTTACCATCCAAATGATCGCAAGAAAATATTTATTCTCTTGACAGGGGAGAAGAAATGTACTACCTTTATTTGTTCAGTGACTGAATAAATGAAAGGGCCGAAGAGGCATGGACAAGAGAGATTTGTCGCCCGCGGAAAAGATAGCGCTGGAGCGTTCCGGTCGTAAATTGATGTACGCGCCGCTCGAAAAGATTGGCGTCATCGAGGTCGAAAATTTTCCTATGCTTGGCAAAATCACGGCGCTGCGTTTCCTGGAGTGGGTGCAGGCCAATCCCGGCGGCGTCATTTCCTTGCCGACGGGCAAGACGCCGGAGCATTTCATCAAATTTGTCACATCATATCTGCACAATTGGAAAAATTCACTCACCCAGAAGGATCTCGAAGAGAACGGCGTCGATCCTTCGAAAAAGCCGGATATGAAAAGCCTGCATTTCGTTCAGATCGATGAGTTCTATCCGATCGATCCGAAGCAAAAGAACAGCTTTTACTACTATGTCAAAAAATACTATATCGACGGATTTGGTCTCGATGCGAAAAAAGCCATGCTGATGGATTTATGGACTGTTGGCGTCCCGGAGCAGATGACGCTGAAAGAGATCTTTATCGACGGCAAGGTGGATTTGTCATTGCGACACCGGCAGGCGATCAATCAACTGGAACGGCGGCAGCAGCAGGTCATTCAGGCGATCGATCAGTACTGCACAGACTATGAGCAGAGCATTCAAAAACTCGGCGGCATTGGCTTCTTTCTCGGCGGCATTGGTCCGGACGGCCATATTGCTTTCAATATACGCGGCTCTGATCACTATTCGACGACGCGACTGATGGCGACCAATTACGAGACGCAGGCAGCCGCCGCTTCTGATCTGGGCGGCATCGAGGTTTCCAAGAATCGTCTGGTGGCGACGATTGGCCTCAATACGATCACCAGTCGCCCCGACGTCGTCGCCATTATCATCGCCGCCGGAGAAGCAAAGGCAAAGATCGTCGCCAGCGCCATCGAATGTGAAAAAAGCAACCTCTATCCGGCGTCCATACTGCAGGGATTGAAAAATGCCCGTTTTTATTTGACCCACGGCGCGGCCAGCCATCTGGTCGAGCGGCGATTGGTGGAATTCAAAAAACACCAGGTGCTTCCGCAAGCGCAGATCGAGCGGGCGGTCATCGATCTGGCGCTCAAACTCGACAAGCGCCTCATCGATCTGACAAAGGGCGATCTGCAGTCGGACAGTTTCACGCGCGAGATCGTGCAGCGAAATGGTCAGAACGTCGAAACTCTGCTCAAAGAGGTGCAGACGCGTCTGATCGCCAAGGTTGAGGCCGGCCTTGCGGAACTGACGGATTACACCTTCATGCATACCGCCCCGCATCACGATGACGTGGAGCTCGGTTATCTGCCCTATATTTCCCACCTGGTGCGAACGCCGAAGAACAGACACCACTTTTGTTACATGACGAGCGGTTTCAATGCCGTGACGAATCACTATGTGCTCAATCTGCTCAAGAATCTGCGTAATCAACTGCGAAAAAGGGATTTCTGTGATTTGATCGAACGAGGCTATTTCAAGGGCCTTTCCTCTGATCGTGATTGGGATGTCTATCACTATCTCGATGGCGTCGCGGCGCACAGTCGCTCGCTCAAGAACGAAGCGAACGCGCGCCGACTGTTACGAATTCTCATCTATCTCTATGAAGAGGAAAGCGTCGAGCATCTCCAGGATCGAATCAGCGAATTGATCGACTATTTCCGCACCCAGTATCCCGGGAAAAAGGACATGCCGCACATCCAGATGATCAAGGGCATGATTCGCGAATGGGAGGCCGATCTCATGTGGGCGCATTTTGGCTTCAACTCCAAATCCGTTTATCATCTCCGGCTCGGCTTTTACAAGGGCGATATGTTCACCGAGAATCCTGAATTTGCGCGCGATGTCCGCCCCATCCGCGAGCTCATGGAAGAGATCGAGCCGACGGTCGTCTCACTGGCCTTTGATCCGGAGGGCAGTGGCCCGGATACGCACTATAAGGTGATGCAGGCC
>JAFGJB010000026.1 GCA_016929295.1 Candidatus Zhuqueibacterota bacterium
CATAAATTAGAAAATCAATCATTTTGAATTCGTGAAAATTCGTGAAAAATTTGTGGAAATTCGTGTTTAGTCTTTTTTTGACTCTAAGTTTTGCCAATAAAACACACTGTTGTAGAGTGTCCATCACCCGAGACTGAAGTTTTACGCACCTGCGACATTTCCACTGGATTTTTACACCTGAAATGATTATAGTAACGACCTTTCATCATCAAAGACAGGGACAAACCATGAAAAAACTGATCGCACTTGCATGTGTCGCATTTCTTTGCTGCTGCAGCTCACCTCCTGATCCATCCGACTATCTGCGCACCGATGGACAAAAGATCATCGACGGCGCGGGCAACGAAATTTTTCTCCGCACGGTCGGCCTGGGAAACTGGCTGTTGCCGGAAGGATACATGTGGAAATTCGGCAAAGATGGTGATCGACCGCGAAAAATTGAAAAGCTCATCTCTGACATGATCGGTGACGACAAGGCCGAACTCTTTTGGCAACAATTTCGCCAGAATTATATCACCGAATCGGACATTGCGCGCATCAAAGAGCTGGGATTCAACGGCGTCCGTCCAGCCATGAACTGGCGACTGTTCATGGATGAAAAATCCGGCGCTCTGAAAAAGGAAGGCTTCAGGCTCATTGATAATCTTGTCGAATGGTGCAAAATTCATCAGGTATACATCATCCTCGACATGCATGCTGCACCGGGCGGACAAACGGGCGCGAACATTGATGACAGCGAGAACGATTTTCCCGAACTGTTCGACAATGAAGAAAACCAGGAGCGTTTCGTCAGACTCTGGGTCGAAATTGCCAAACGATACAGGAACGAGCCCATCATCATCGCCTATGGTCTCATCAATGAGCCTCTGCCGGACAAATTCGCTCAATTCAATGAACAATTGGAGCCCCTGTATAAACGCGTGATACAAGCGATTCGCGAGATCGATCCGCACCACATGATCTCTCTGGAAGGCGCCCACTGGTCCACAGACTTTACGGTTTTTGGCCCTCCCTTTGACACTAACACGATTTATCAATTTCACAAATATTGGACACTCGCCGACACCAGGAGCATTCAGCCATACCTTGATTTTCGCGCCCAGCACAATGTGCCGATCTATCTCGGCGAAAGCGGCGAAAATAACCTGTCGTGGTACTGGCTTGCCTATCAGCTCTACGAGGACTATGACATCGGCTGGCTCTTTTGGCCGTGGAAAAAAATGGACACAAAGAACACCCCCTATTCGATCGTCAAACCGGAGGGGTGGGATGCCATCGCCGACTATAGTCGCGGCGGCGAAAAACCATCTGCGCAGCAAGCTGAGGTCATTTTACAGCAATTTCTCGACAACATCAGGCTGGAAAACTGCATCTATTTTGAAGATGTCGTGAACGCCTTCTTTCGTCGCGTGCCGGCGAGAATCGAGGCCGAAAATTATGGGCATCTGGGCGAGGGAAATTCATATGAGATACAGGATATCTCGCAAAATGCCCAATACTATCGGATCAACGAGCCAGTGCCGATCATCAAGATCGCAGGCGATGAAGGACGTTCCAGACGTGACAACTCTGAATATGCCGTCGTCCTCAAAGCCAAGGAAGGGCTGAATTACGAGATCAATACGACCATCGACCGGGTCATGAAAATCATGATCAAGGTAAAAGCAAAGAGCGACCGACCATATGTCTTTATGGCCCTGGATCAAAAGCCGGTGCAGCTGAGCCAAAATTACAGTCGGGAGCAGTGGTTCTATAATGCCAGTCCGCCAATGACCGTGACGCGCGGCCGACACGACCTCAAGATAATGGTCGACCGTGGCGAGGTCATTATAGATTGGATTGAAATGAGATAGCCGGCCATGGTCATCACCTTGATTTTAGTCTTTCTGACGGTCATTTATGTCTGCATGATTCTATTCTTCCTAGCCGGCATGATGATTCGCCGACGCGGCGCCTCTGCGCAACGCCAGAGGATTTCGATCATCATCGCCGCGCGTAATGAAGAGAATAACATTGGCAATATCCTGATGGATCTCGCTCGGCAAACCTATGACAAAGAATGGTATGAGGTGATCATTGCCAACGATCATTCCAGTGACAAGACGCTTGATATCATCGAACAGCATATGACTCGTCACTCCAATGTCAAGCTTTTGAACATGCACACGCTCCCATCCGGCTTTAGTCCTAAAAAATGGGCGCTGCAAAAAGCGATCGAAATGGCGTCAGGCGATATCATCCTGGCGACCGATGCGGATTGCCGGGTCGGCAGCCGCTGGATTGAAACAATGGCCTCCTATTTTACGCCGACTGTCGGCTTTGTCATTGGTTTTTCCCAGTTCGGCGTCCGCGGCATGCCGCAAAAGCTGATCGAAGGTTTTCAGGCTTTTGATTTCATCACCCTGATGGGGGTGACGGCTGGTTCGACCAACCTCGGATTGCCGCTGGCGGCCTCCGGCCAAAATCTCGGCTATCGAAAATCGGCATTTCAAGCAGTTGGCGGCTATCAAAAAGTGGCGCATCGCGTGTCCGGCGATGATGTTTTACTATTGCAGCTCATTCGCAAATATACCAAGCTGCAAATTGTCTTTGCCGCCGACCCCGCCGCCTATGCCGTCTCCGAGCCGCAACCGACTGTGAAAAGCTTGATAAACCAGCGCAAGAGATGGGCATCGAACGGCATCGTGCAGATGAAACTGAACATTGTCTTTTTTCTCTATCTGCTCCTGGTGCTCTTGTACAATGCAGCGCTGCTCGCAGGAATTGCCGCAGCCCTGACCGGCAAGCATCTCGACATTGTGCTGTGCTGCCTGGCTGTTCGCGTCATAAGTGAATTCGCGATCGCGCGAAAGAGCACTTTATATTTCAACCGCACCGACCTGCTGAAATACTTTCCTCTCTGGTTCATATTGCAAATCCCCTACATTGTCGGGATTGGCTTGGCCGGGACTTGCGGCAAATTTGAGTGGAAAGAGAGAGAACACTCGGCGCAGGTGAAACCACAGGCGCGCGTAAAGTCTGGCAGTAAATCGCGCGTATGACGCGCTGACAGATGAGGACAGACCCTCGATGAATGAATCCAGGAGAACATTTCACACGGCAATGAGTCTCATACTCGTCCTGATGCTGAGCTCAGCAGCATCGGACATTTCCATGTTTCGCGGGGAACGGCTCGAATTTGATCTGTTCTACAAGGGTGTGAGAACGGCGACGGCTCGCATGTGGCTCGAAGCAGGTGATTCAAGGACGACGATAGTATGGAGCGTCGAGAGCAGGCCGCTCGTCACTCTCCTCTTTAAAATCGACAATCGTTATGAAGCGGTTCTCGAAGGCGGCATGCTCGTGCAGGCGAACAAAGTCATCGATCAGAAAAACATTCAACAACAGTTGACGATTGATTATGACCGGGAATCGTTACAGGCGAGGGCCAATGCGAATCACACCTGGCCGATTTTGCATGACTGTCATCACATCCTCTCCATGTTGTACGATCTCCGCACGCGATCTTTGACGACAGGCGATTCAGTTCACTATGTTGTCGATGTGGAAGGTCAACTGTGGCGACTGTCCGGCAGGGTGGAATCGAACCGCGACCACACGGATAATATCGCTGCGCATGAAATTGAATTCCATTTTTCCCCGGCGCTGCAGATCCGCGAACGCCCCTGGAAGACGGATTTGCTGACCAACCGTCTCGCTCGAGAGCACGCGACGCTCTTTATACAACTGGGAATCCGGCAGCAACCGTCGTTGATCCGATTTGGCGGTGACAAGACAGCGGTCGAAATGAGACTGGTGAAATGACGAATGCGGGCCTGTTGACTCTCTTGCTCCTTTCTGTGTGTTGCTATACACTCCTCGGGCTGTTGCTCAGCAGGAACATTCAAGCAATGCCGGCGGCATGCGACGCGTGGGCGCCCACTGTCTCGGTCATCATTGCCGCCAGGAATGAAGAAGCATCCCTGCGCTCCTGCCTCGGGTCGCTCGCACAGCTCGACTATCCGGAGGACAAACTTGAAATTATTGTCGTCAATGATGCATCGACCGACAAATCAGCTCAGATCATCGATTCCTTTCAAAATGTCTGTTCGAACATGCAACACATCCAATTAGCGCCGGATGAAAAAGAAAAAGCCGGCAAAGCCGGCGCTCTGCTCATCGGCATAGAAAAAAGCGTCGGCGAAATCATTTTCTTTACGGATGCGGATTGTCAGGTCTCTCGCGACTGGATTCGCGACATGTTGAACGGCTTTGGCCAGGACGTCGGCGTGGTCGGCGGATTCACCCTGCTCACTCGGGGCGATACTGTTTTGGCGCGAATGCAGGCACTGGACTGGCATTTTTTACTGAGCATTGCCTCGGCCGCCTCCCATCTGAATAAACCCATCTCCTGGGTGGGCAATAACCTTGCTGTCCGCCGTTCGGCCTACGTGGAAATGGGCGGTTATCGCCGGCTCGGCGACAGCTTTGTCGAAGATTTTGCGCTCATCAATGCGATTGAAAAGCAGACCCGTTGGCAGTGTCGATTTTATGCGTCGCCTAAAAGTATTGTTCGTACTTTTCCAGCGCGGACGATCGCTGAACTTTACGCGCAGCGCAAACGTTGGAGCACGGGGATAGCCGGCGCGCGACCATTTGGCTGGTGGGTCATGACGACAGCATTTGTCAGCCATCTGTCTCTTGTGATTTCTCTCGCGCTCTCGCCGACGCTGGCCATCATCATGTTGCTGGTGAAATCCAGCGTTGACATCCTCATTTTGCGGCGCAGCAGCAAGCTGCTCGACGAATCGCTCCGCTCATCTCACGTGATTGCTTTTGAAATTTATTACATTCTCTCTTCACTCCTGTTGCCGATAGCAATGATATTTGACCATCGCGTCGCATGGAAAGGCGCGGAGTGTAAACATGCGTAGCGGATTCTTCAGCCTTTTGTCACCTGTATTGCTGCACTATTACATCACCGATCGCTGCAATTGCACCTGCACGTTCTGCGACATCTGGAAAATTCCGGCCAGTGACAGCCGCGATGCCCGGCTGCCCGATGTTTTGAGAAATCTGCGCGATGCGCAAGAAATCGGCGCCCGCTTTGTCGATTTCACCGGCGGCGAACCCTTGCTCCATGAACAGCTGCCGCAGATGCTGCAGGAGGCCAAGCGCCTCAGATACAAGACATCGATAACCACGAATTGTTCGCAATACAGCCGTGTCGCCGAGAGCTTGAGAGGGTTGGTCGATTTTCTCCATTTTTCGCTGGACGGATTGAGTGCGATAAAACACGATTCCATCCGTGGGCGCAACTCATTTGGTCACGTCATGCAAAGCATTGACAGGGCGAGAGAATTGGGCGAGGCGCCGGATTTGCTTTTCACCGTGACCAACGATAATATCGATCATCTCGCACCCCTGGCCGATTTCGCCCGAACGATGGGCCTGATGCTCCTCGTCAATCCGGTCTTTGCGACCACTGTGTCGCAACCGGACGTCACGCTCCTGGGTGCAATTGAAAAGTATTCGTCATCTCCTTTTGTGTACATCAATAAAGCGTTCCATCGCCTGCGTCGTAATGGCGGCAACAACAGGACTGCTCCACGTTGTCGCGTCCTGGATGCCGCCATTGTGATCTCACCGGACAATAAAGTCGTACTGCCATGTTTTCATTTCCAGCAGCTCAAGATAGCCTTGAATGAGCATTCAGAGACTCTGAGCCTCGGCAGCCTGATGAAAATACGCCATACACCCATATGGACCTATTATCAAAGCAGGCAGGGACGATTCAACTTTTGTCACGGCTGTCATCTGAACTGTTATTTCGATCCTTCTTTTCATCACAAAACCGACGAGTACTTTTGGCTGAGTTTCATCGCAAAATCGCGCTACTGGTGGGACAAACATATCCGCACATGGCTGAAAAAAAATAAATTCGCTGACCGGCCGGCTGCGGAAATTGCCGCCGAAATAATGGAACGGTATGATCACAGTTGAACCTGACACTGTGTGGTTCTATCTCATTCCACTGCTGCTCTATGCAGAGATACACCACCGCATCTGGAATCTATGGAGCCGGTATCACAAACGCGAGCCGGAGATTTTTGCCGACATGCCGCATCGCGTTGGCCCCGGCGCAAAGCTGCCCGTGCTTGTCTGTATCAAGGATGCGAATCGATATCCGATCTCGCTGGAGAACGTTGCCGTTCACGTGGTTGACCGGGAACATCGCACCCTTTTGCTGCAAAAGCCTTACGCGAGTCTGGGGATTTCCGCACCGCTTTGGTACGAAATTTTGCTCTGCGACATCTCGCATCTCACGGGCAGGATTAAAATTGACGTCACCATCATTTATGCGGACGGTCGGCAGAAAAGTTGTCACAATGATAATTACAAGCTGACATCGCATGAACCGTTCGAGGTCTTTATCGATCCACAGCCACGGCCGAGGCTGAATGGCTGGGCTTTTGGCGACATGCACACCCACAGCCACCTCACCAATGACCAGGTTGAATTTGGCGCGCCCTTTGACGTAAGCTGCGCCATGTCGCGCGCTCTTGAACTGGATTTTTTCGCAGTAGCCGATCATTCCTATGATCTGGATGATCGTCCGGATGACTATCTCATCAATGATCCGGATATACCAAAGTGGAGATGGCTATGGGATGAAACCGGACGCATGAACAATGCACATAAAGACGTCGTTATCATTGCGGGCGAAGAACTGTCGGTCGGCAATACGAAAAACCGCAATGTGCATCAACTGATTTTCAATAACCGGACCTTTTTCGCCGGATCAGGTGACAGTGCGGAAAAGTGGTTCCACACCCGGCCGCAGCACAAGATCGTGGACGTTGTCGCCAGACTGGAGAGCACTGCGCTCTCGTTTGCCGCGCATCCGATCATTGATCCGCCTTTCGTACAAAAACTGCTCCTTCGGCGCGGCAAGTGGACTGATCGCGACCTTCGATGCGCCGGTTTGCATGGTTGTCAGTTCTGGAATGGTGATAAGGATCATTTTTTAAAAATTGGTCTGCCAAAGTGGATAGAGCTGCTTTTGCACGGGCATAAAATCATTCTCATCGCCGGCACCGACGCCCATGGCAACTTTAATCGTTACCGCCAGATCGGCACACCGCACCTGAGCATGCGAGAAGGAGGGGGAGAAATTTTCGGCGCCGCCATGACCGGCGTGCATGTGGAGGGGGAATTCTGCCTGGAAGGGCTTCTTGCCGGCTTGAGGAGTGGACGAGTGATCGTCACGGACGGACCGATAGCTGCTTTGAGCTTTGCATCATCGGCAAGCGCAGAGAGGAAAATGATAGGGGAGTCGGTTCGCGCGCACAGCGGCGAGATTCACATGGATGTCTGTTCTTCTCCAAGCTATGGCGAGATCTGCGGATTGGCGCTCATCATTGGCGATATTGGCAGAAAAAAAGAAACCCGAAGGCAGATTGACTGTCCTTCGGGTCTGTTCAGTTTGGCAAAAAAGGCTGTTCTCGAAAACTGTCCCCAACCGGGTTACGTTCGTCTAGAACTGTGTACGCACCTTAAAAAGCAGACTTTTCACTGTTTTACAAATCCCGTCTACTTTGATTAGAACAATTTGATTTTTTTGATAATACGTCTCAATCCACGACCAAAGACTTCCGGCTCGATCTCGATGTGACGATCATCTTCCTCGCCAACGCTGGTTGTTTTAATGTTGTCAACGTCCTTGAGATAATCATGCACCACAAAACGCTCATAATTGCTCATGTGCGGCAACACGACCTTGTTGCGTGTGGCGATAGCCTCATCCGCTTTTTTTTGCGCATAGCGTCGCAAATTGCCCACCGGATAGACGCGCAATTCATAATCATCATCCCCCAGGCGATAGGTTTTGGTGACAATGTCCGAGTTGTTATCAAATTGCCGATGAATGAGTTTTCGTTCAAAGGCATTCAACTCGGGAATGACGATCGGTTCGATCGAATCGATCAATTCTTCCCTGATTTGCCTGACGAGCGCATCAATTTTGGGATTGCGCTCGCTGCGGTCACGTCGGTAGTGACCGTTGTGACGCCCACCGGATCGTCCTCCGGGTCTCCCGCCAGGCCTCCCACCGGATCGTCTTCGGTGATCACCTCGCGGTTTGTCATTCTTTTGTTCTTCCATAATCGGTTCCTTTACTTTGTATAATAAAGTATTATCGCAGGCTGTTCAATAGTCTTGTATGAATTCCCCCAAACGGGCCGTTGCTGAATGTGATGATGATATCGTCTTGTCGGCTGTTCTCTTTCACAAAAGCAATGATCTCCTCGATTGACAGCTGTCTGCTTATTTTCCCTTTGCTCCGCAGATCCTCGGCAAGCTTTTCTCCGGAAAACAGTTGCTGCGGCGGCGCTTTATCCGGCCGATGCACCGGCGCCACCAGGATGACATCGGCATCATCGAACGATTCGGCAAATGTACTCTGGAAAATATTACGTCGACTGGTCGCCGAGCGCGGCTCGTAGAGCGCCCACAATCGCCGTTGCGGATAGCGGGCGCGAAGTGCCGCCAGGGTCTCGCGAACAGCCGTGGGATGATGGCCGAAATCGTCATAAACATCAATACCATTGATGGTGTATTTTAGTTCCAAACGCCGTTTGACGCCGCTGAAATTCGCCACAGCATCGAGGATTGTTGCATTGGCGATGCCGACGAAATCGGCTACAGCCATGGCCGCGAGGGCGTTGCGAATGTTGTGCACGCCGGGCAGCTTGATCGTCGCCTGCCCCCAGAGCTCGCCGTGATGCATGACGTCAAAGGATGTGGCGCAAGCCGACGGCATGATGTTCACGGCTCGCCAATCGGCTCCCGCTGATAATCCGAATGTCGCCACCGGGCAGAAGGCTTTTCGCGACACCTCCACAGCATTGTCATCATCCTTACATGCGACCAAAAAACCGCTTTGCGGAATGAGATTCACGAATCGCTGAAACGCCAGTTTGATCTCGGCGAGCGAGTCATAAATATCCGCATGATCGTACTCGATGGCATTGATGA
>JAFGJB010000027.1 GCA_016929295.1 Candidatus Zhuqueibacterota bacterium
TGCCCGCCGGAATGTGCGCGACAAGGATCCAGACGCTGTTGAAAAATCCTGTGGCGTTCATAGGTCGTCTCTGTTTTGCCCGCAATATAATCAATGTGAGCGCAGAATACAATGAATGTAGCATTAAAATATTATCTTCTTCACTCACGCCAAGACGCCAAGCCGCAAAGGATACGCAAAGAAAAAAATACATTTCTAGTGGTAAGCGACCTGACAATTGCTGCACATGTCAGATTGTCCGGTCGTGCTCGAATAGTATATGTTAATAATAAACTTACGATCTGCTGCAAACTTGCCAACAAAATATATTTTCATTTCTTTCAAGAACTTGGCGCATCTTTGCGTCTCCGCGTCTTTGCGTGAGTGCAGAAAATCCAATCGAGGCATCATGCAAAGTGAAATTATATTTTTGCTAAACATAGTATCTTATGCTGTTTTTTAATCGACTTTGCCAGAGACTGACATTTTACCAGTTATCGCTTGTTTTTCTGTCTCCCAAGCGTTATTTTTTAGAAATATGCAGTACTGAACGCATCCGGGACAGGATCATGAAATCGTCACTTCTTCTCTCTCTCATCGTCTTCTTCGCAGGCGCCATCGATGCGCAAATATTGACCTGGAGTCCCTACTTTGCCACAATCGATGACACCATCACCATCACCTACGATGCCAGACAAGGCAACGCTGGACTCGTCGGCGCCGCCGAAGTCTATGCGCACACCGGCGTGCTGACCGAGAGCAGCAGCGGCTCATCCGACTGGAAGCACGTCATCGCTCCCTGGGACCAAAACATCGGTAAGGCAAAAATGACCGCGCTCGGTGATGACAAATGGCGCCTGCGCTTTCACATCCGCAGCTACTATGGCCTGGCAGCCGGCGAGTCGGTCACCCACCTGGCCTTTGTCTTTCGTAATGCCTCCGGCAGCCGCACCGGCAAAACCGAGAGCGGCGGCGATATCTTTTTGCCGATCTGCAAGCCGGGCCTCCACCTGGCACGACTTTCCCCCTCCAATCAGCACAACGTCAGACAGTTGGGCGACAGCCTGAACGTTCTCGTCATCGCTTCGCGCATCGTGAATTTTGAACTATTCATCGATGACGCTTTGATCCGCAGCATCACTTCTGATAGTCTGCAGCACCGGATCATCCTGGATGACCTGAACAAGCATCAAGTCGACATTGTCATCAGCGACGGAGCCGAATCGATATCAGAGAGCTTTTATTACCTCGCCGAGGGGCCGACCGTCATCTCACCCCTGCCAGCCGGGGCAGGGGATGGCATCACCCGGCATGCGAATGGCGATGTCACCCTGGTCATCCATGCACCGCATAAAAATTTTCTCTATGTCATCGGCGACTGGAATGACTGGGAGGCCGATCCTGCATGCAAAATGAACAAAACGCCGGAAAGCGACAAATACTGGCTGACCCTCTCCGGTCTCGATCCGAACGCCTCCTACGCCTATCAGTATCTCGTCGACAGCCGTCAGACGATCGCTGATCCGTATGCGGAACTGGTCCTCGATCCCGAGCACGACAAATACATCACAGCCGCGACCTACCCGAATCTGCCGCCGTATCCGGCCAAGGCCGAAGGCATCGTCTCGGTGCTGTCGGCCGAAATGTCCTATGAATGGCGAGCGAACGATTACAAACGGCCGGCGAAAGAGGCACTCATCATCTACGAACTGTTGCTGCGCGATTTCTTGCGCGAGCATGACTACAAGACGCTCATCGATACCCTCAGCTATTTCGAAAAACTCGGCGTCAATGCCATCGAGCTCATGCCGGTGTCGGAATTCGAAGGCAATTCGAGCTGGGGATACAATCCCTCCTTTTACTTTGCGCCGGACAAGTATTACGGTCCGAAAGCGGATTTGCAGCGCTTCATCGACAAAGCGCACTTGCGAGGCATCGCCGTCATTCAGGATATCGTGCTGAATCACAGCTACGGCCAATCGCCGATGGTGCAGCTCTACGCGGAGGACATGCGCCTCAATCCGTGGTACAACGAGACCTCGCCCAATCCGGTCTATGCCTGGGGCTACGATTTCAATCACGAGAGCGCGGCGACCCGCACTTTCATCGACCGGGTGACGAAACACTGGCTGAGCGAGTACCGGATGGACGGATTCCGCTTCGACTTTAGCAAAGGCTTCACCAACCGGCCGGGTGACGGCTCGGCGCGCGACGACTCCCGCATCGCCATCCTGAAACGAATGGCCGATGCCGTCTGGTCGGTGGATTCGACCGCCTACGTCATCCTCGAACACTTTACCGAGAACAGCGAAGAAGAAGAGCTGGCCGATTATGGCATGCTGATCTGGGGCAACTCCAATCGCGAATACAACGAAGCGACGATGGGCTGGAATGAAAAGTCGGACTTTTCCTGGGGCAGCTATAAAAATCGCGGCTGGGAAGTGCCGCATGTGGTGACCTATATGGAAAGTCATGATGAAGAGCGGCTGATGTATAAAAACCTGCAGTACGGCAACAGCAGCGGCGCCTATGACATAAAGAATCTGCAAACAGCGCTGGCGCGCATCGAGCTGGCGGCGGCTCTGTTTTTCACCATCCCGGGCCCCAAAATGCTTTGGCAGTTCGGCGAGCTCGGTTTCGACTATTCCATAGAATATAACGGCCGGCTTGGCGCCAAGCCGAGTCGCTGGGACTATGCGAATCAGCCGAATCGCAAAAAGCTGCACGACGTCTTTGCAGCCCTCATCCATTTGAAACGACAACAGCCGGCTTTCTCCAGCGCGAGTTATACGACCTCTTTTGGCCAGGTGGTCAAGTGGCTGAAAATCAATCACGAGTCGATGAATGTCCTGATCGTCGGCAATTTTGATGTCCGTGAACAAAGCAAAAGCCTGACGTTCCACCATCCCGGCCAGTGGTACGACTATATCAGCGGCGATTCCCTGTCGCTTGAGTCGGTGCGAAGCAGCGTGACGCTGGCGCCCGGGCAGTACTTTATCTTCACCGACAAACGCCTGCAAAAACCTCTCATTTCACAGGTGTATGAAGGGGAGCTCGACTGTCCCGACACCTTCGAGCTCTATCAAAATTCCCCCAATCCCTTTAATCCGAGCACGACCATCCGTTTTGCCATGCACAGGGCATCGCATGTCTCGCTCGGCATTTTGAACATCAGGGGACAGAAAGTAAAAACGCTGGTGGACGATTTCAAAAGTGCGGGAGAACATCATATTTGCTGGGATGGTCGAGATGATGTGGGAGCAGCCGTGGCAAGCGGCATCTACCTGTATGAGCTCTTTATCGACGACTGGCGGGTCATGAAAAAGATGACGCTGTTGCATTAGAAAGCTGAATCAGCGCACAAAGGCCATCTTTTTAATCATGGTCACATTTTCCGTTGCGCCCTCGATCTCCAGCCGGCAAAGATAGATGCCGCTCGGCCCTTCCGTCCGCCAGTTGACGCTGAAGAGTCCGGCGGATTGTCTCTCCTCGATGAGCGTCGCCACCTCCCGGCCGAGCAGATCGTAGACGACGAGATGAACAAATCCCGGCGCTGCCAGATGATACTGTATGGTCGTACGACTGTTGAACGGATTCGGATAGTTCTGTGCCAGCCAAAAGTCGCCCGCATGCAGCGATGCGACCCGCGTCGCAAGGACCGAATTCGCTTGCCCCGGCGTGCCGCCAATGAGATCGCTCGGCCGCCAGTGGGCGGGATCTGAATTATCCAGGTTGGCATCACGCAGCTCGAGGGTGTGACCATTCGCCGCAATGGGCCATGGCGGCGCATCGTCGTAGAGAAGAGAGTCCACCAACTGCCCCCTCGCGTCATACAGGTACAGTGAATCGCCGGCACTGTCAAAGCCAAACTGCAGATCGCCGTAGACAAAATCGACGGTCGAATAGACCCTGCTGAAATGGGTCGTATCGGTACACAGGATCGCAAAGCCATGAGCCGGTATTAGGGCATGCGTCGGCAGCGCGAACAGATGTCCGTCCCTGGCATCTCGTATGCGCCAGCCGGCCAGGCTGATGGACGTTTCGCCGCGATTATAGAGCTCCAGCCAGTCTTTTGCCGGAAAGTCGGGCCCGCTGTTATAATTGATCTCATTCATGACAATATCGGGACTCTCGACACTTGCGTCCGCAAAGATCGCTTTCAGGCTCACGTCAGCGTGCGAATCGTATGTCACTTGCATCGCCTCGCCATCCAGACCGTCCCATTTGACGAATCGATGCCCTGGACCGGGTATGGCCTGCACGGTAATCGGCACATTTTTGAAATAGCTGCCATGCCACGGAAAAGTCCTGATATCGCGCGAATTGATTTTGATATGACCGTCGCCCGGCGCCGAAATAGTCAGAGTCACGCGAATATCACTCGCGATGTTGAACATGTCCCGAATCGATTCGCGCACAAAAGGCGCCCGTCGATCGGCGAACTGATGCATGCGCGCCAGCCGCGAGCTATATTGCCCCTCGGAACCTGGCCAGCGCTGCCGCTGGCGATGAA
>JAFGJB010000028.1 GCA_016929295.1 Candidatus Zhuqueibacterota bacterium
TCGACGGCGGTGAGCAGAAAGCTCTGCGTACCGCCGCCGGAAGCGCCGGTGATGGCCGTCCGTTCAGGATCGACGTTGTTGCATGACAGTAAAAAATCGAGCGCCCGGATGCTGTTCCACAACTGCAGTTTTAACGTCTTGGGATGGTGGTGCTCCCAGCCGGCATCGGCCATGTCGCCATACCCCACCATGTCGTAGGCAAAGACAATGGCGCCCATGCGCGCGAGGGTCGCACAGCGTTTTTGCATATCTTCTCGAAAGCGGCCATAATCCTCTCTCTTGCTCCAATGACCGTGCGGGCAGAGCACGCCGGCGAAGGGTCCCTTGCCTGCAAGCGGCTTGTACAGACTGCCGGTCACGTAAATTCCCGGACGACTTTCAAAGGCCACATTGACGACAGAATAGCCATCGCGCAGTCGTTGATTTCGATAGAGAGGTTTGAGCGGAGTTTTGGCAGGCAATGGATTGAGCTCTGCGCCATTCAGGATGGTCAAGCGTATGCGCTGAGCGCGTTGTTCCCACTCCGCTGCGGTCGAATATGTTTTGGCAAACTCGCTCAACATGGCGGCGCCCTTTTCCTCGCTCCAATGGTTGCCCACGCACAAGAGAGAGTCCTGAGAAAACAGGTGAATCGTCGCCATGAGCACCATGAGAGGGATGCATTTTTTCATCGTCTCACTCCATCATTTTAGCGATGACGCAATCGACATCGTTTTTCATATCACCGATTCCACTGACAACGACATCTGCATAGTCGAGGGTCGGCTGTACAAATTCTATAAACATGGGTCGCACTGTCTGCACATATTGCTGGATGACCGATTCAACCGATCGTCCGCGTTCTCTGATGTCGCGCTGCAATCGACGAATGAAGCAGATATCCAGCGGGGTATCGACATAAACGCGCACATCAAACAACTGTCGGCAGTTTTTGACGGCATAGAGCAGGATGCCGTCCACAATCACCACCTGCGCCGGGCCGGTCTTTACTTTTTCATCTCTTCGATTATGAACCGAAAAATCGTACAACGGTTGCTCGATCTCGCAGCCGCTTTTCAGAGCACGCAGATGTTGGATGAAGAGGTCGAAATCGAGCGCATCGGGATGATCATAATTGATGGTTTGGCGTTCGATGAACGGGATATCCGAGCGGTCTTTATAATAATCATCCAGAGAGAGAATGAGGGCGGAGGGCGTCAGTGTGCGTTGCAGCAGGCGGGCAAAATGGCTCTTCCCCGATCCCGACGCGCCTGCTACGCCGACCAGTTTGGCAGCCGAGTTGTTTATATCAGCCATGGATCAGGAATCCATCGTCAAAGGCATGCGGAAAAAGGTCGCTCATTTTCATAATGTCGATTTTGCGAGACAGCGATAGAAGGATGACGGTGATATCTCGTGCAAAATCCCACAGCACCTGCCGGCAGGCGCCGCAGGGTGGACAAAAACGATCGACGGCCGTTGCAATGGCGATGGCGCTGAATTGACGTTCGCCCTCTGAAAGAGCCTTGAAGAGTGCGACGCGTTCAGCGCACAGGGTCAATCCATATGAACTTGATTCAATATTACAGCCACTGTATATTTTCCCCTGTGTCGTTTCTATTGCCGCACCCACGGGAAAATGCGAATAGGGTGCAATGGCGGTCTCGCGCGCCCGGATCGCTGCGTTGACTAGTTCTTCATATTCCATCATCTGTTTTCTTTTAAAAAAAATCCGGAGCCGATGGCCACCGGCTCCGGATTTTGAATGGATCGCCTGGCCGGCCGATCCCGCTGTTAAAAGGGCAAATCATCTCCCTCTTCCGGGGTTGGCTCGGCTTGTGCCTGCGGTGGCGGGGGAGTCTCGGTCGGCGAATAGGATCCGGACTCTCCGCGACCTTCCAGCAGCTGCACGTGTTCGGCAACAATTTCAGTGGTGTAGCGTTTGGCGCCGCTTTGATCATCCCAGCTTCGCGTTGTCAACTTGCCCTCCACATAGACCCGTGAGCCTTTTTTTGCGTATTGGGCGATAATTTCTGCCAACTTTCTCCACATCACAACCCGGTTCCATTCTGTGTTGTCAACGCTGGCGCCATCCTGGTTTTTGTAGGATGTATTTGTCGCGATGCTGAGAGTCAATACCGCCGCACCGGAAGGCGTATACTTGAGCTCCGGATCCTGACCAAGCCTGCCGATGAGAATAACTTTGTTCACTGTTCCTTTACTGTCGTAAGCCATGATGTAGCCCCCTTCTCTTAAGTTAGGGTTCGGATTCTTTACGAATCATACCAATTATTCGAGTAAAATTCAACAAATTTTTCATTTGATTGAATTTATAAAGAAGAGACAACGAATCGAAAAAACAACTCGATTTCTTGTGCAGAATTTTAACAGCTCACTCATTCTATTTCCAAAACCGTATTGATCTCAAGCGTGGAAATGGCGCCTTGACGCACAACGCGCGCCGGCGATTTGGTGATATCGACGACCGTGGAGGGTATATTATCAACAGAAGGTCCGCCATCGATGATCACCTCAAGCTGGTCGCCAAAAAAATTTTCCACTTGTGCAGCTGATGTCGCAGAGGGTTGGCCGCTGATATTGGCACTGGTGGATACAATGGGGAATCCGGTCTCCTTTATCAGTTCCAGGCAAAGGGCGGAATCCGGTATTCGAATGGCGATCGTTTTTGATTTGCCAAAGGCAAACTCTCTCAGACGCGACGACGCTTCGAATACGATAGTCAATGGGCCCGGCCAAAAGTTTTCGATGAGTTTTTCCGCTGCCTCCGGAATGGAAATAACCAGCTCACTCACTTGCACGGTGTCGCCGGCGATCAGAATCATCGCCTTGCTCCGATCACGATTTTTGAGCTGGTAAATACGCTCCACGGCCGCACCATTTAAAGCATTGCAGCCGATGCCATAGATTGTTTCGGTTGGATATCCGATGACGCCGCCTTTGCGCAGAATATCAGCCACGTACTCGATGTCAGAGTGTTCGGGGGCAACCGGATTAATTTCAACAATATTGCTCATAGCGACCAACTGGACATAAAAAGGAAAAGATATAAAAAAATCGCCAAAATCAAAGTCTTTTATCCATCATCCTTGAACTGCATGGTGTAGAGCTGTTTATAGAGCTGCGACCGCTTGAGCAAGTCGTCGTGTTTCCCGACATCAAGAATTTGCCCTTTCTCCATGACCACGATCTTGTCAGCGTGCAAAATAGTTGAAAGGCGATGGGCAATGACGAGCACCGTGCGATTCTGCATTAAATTATCAATTGCTTTTTGCACCAGTTTCTCCGATTGTGTGTCGAGCGCTGATGTGGCTTCATCCAGTATGAGGATGGGTTTGTTCTTCAGGATCGCACGAGCGATGGACAATCGTTGTCGTTGGCCGCCCGAAATGGTGACACCGCGTTCGCCAATAATGGTGTCCAGGCCTTTCTCCATCCTTTCGATGAACTCCCAGGCGTTGGCATGCCTGGCCGCCTCAATAATCTGCTCGTTGGTAAAGCCATCGCCGCCATAGCTGATGTTCATTCGCACGGTATCGTTGAATAATATAGTCTCTTGTGTGACGATGCCAATCTGCTGCCGCAATGAAATCAATTGCATATCGCGGATATCGCGGCCATCGATGTAGATGGCGCCGCTCACTACATCATAAAAACGGGGAATCAGATCCACCAGCGTCGATTTTCCGACGCCGCTGTGACCAACGAACGCCACCATCTCACCCTTATTTATGGTCAGATTGATATTATTCAGGACAGGCGTCTTGCCATCATAGGAAAAATCAACGTTTGCAAACACGATTGAATCGTCGAATCCTTCGATGGCCGCGGCGCCGTCTTTTTCATACACTTCGGTGGGTGTATCGAGATAATCAAATATGCGCTCGGCGGCCGCCAACCCGGATTGCAGCACATTATTCAGGCCGGAAAGTTCCTTCATTGGCTGGAAAAGCAGAAAAAGAAAGACAATGAATTTCATGAAAACCTCGGCGGTCAGTCCATCGCCACGAAACACCATGTTGCCGCCATACCACAATAGAATGGAAAAAATGAAAACGCCTATGGTCTCGTTCAGCGGCGACGTCAGCTGATCAAGAAGCCTTGCCCGAAAGGCTTTTCTAAAATAGCCGGTGTTTATTTCTTCAAACTTGGCGGACTCTTTTTCCTCCGCCGTGAATGCCTTGACAATGCGGATGGAAGATATTGATTCCTGAAATGCCGTGACCACCATGGATATTTGCTCGAGCACCCGACGGCTTTTTCGTCGCATGCTCTCACCGATCTTGACGATGATCAGACCGCTCAACGGGATGATGATGAACGTAATCAGTGTTAGCTTCCAACTCAAAATAATCAACACAGCGAGATAGCTGATGATCTGCATCGGCGCGAGGAATATTTTAATAAAGCTGCTATCCAATACCGTTTGAATGGCACCGACATCATTAAAAACAACGGACGTGAGCTTTCCCGTATGTTTTTTGTGAAAAAAGGACAGTGGCAATCGCAACAATTTTTGCTGCAGATCATCCCGCAAACGTATGACGATTTTAAGCTGGACATAATAAAAAAAGATGTGATGCAGATAGAGTGATATGTTTTTCAGAAGGAAAGCGAAGAAAATGACAAAACAAATGACTCTGAGCGTGGCGAACTTGCTGTCCCGAATGAGAACCGACTGAATGGCCGAATTCAGTCGGTCATAGACTCTTTGCTTTTTCAGCTCATTGCTGAGCCACTCCTGGCGACTTTCACTCTGCCGGACATCGTCCGCCGCCCCGATGTTCATCTGGCGGTTTTCACTTTCGGATTTGAACAGTTCGCGGATAAAATCGACAGACACCCAAACAGAGATCGAATTAAACAAGACAAAACAAACCGTAAAAAACAATCCTGCAAGCACCGGTTTCCAATGCGGTCTGATATATGAGACAATGCGAAGATACAACTTCATCCACATACCTCTCATTTTAAAATAGAGTGGATTAGTGCTTGACTATTATAGCCACAATCAATAAAATCCGTCTGCTTCAAGCTGAAATATAGCGATAAATCGTTCAATTTCGCAAAGTTTAATTTCAATGCACAGGGAAGCTGTTTTGAGAATACGGCGGATTCTCATATCGCGCCTCAGATTCATGGGCGATGTCATATTGACGACGCCGGCGGTGCACGCGTTGAGACAAGCGTATCCCGACGCCAGAATCACCTATCTTGCCGAGGCGCCGTTCGCAGAGCTCTTGCTGCATCATCCGGATATTGATGATGTGCTGGTCGTGCAGAAAAACAACAGCAAAGCCATGCGACAGCTCTTCATGAAACTGCTGACCAGCCGGTTCGATATTGCCATCGACCTCTTTTGTAATCCGCGCTCGGCCATCCTGATCTGGTTCAGCGGTGCGCGCATTCGCATTGGCGGAGAATTTCGCGGCCGACGATTACTGTATAACAGACTCATACCATTTGAAAGCATCCAGCGAAACGCCGTGGACTTTCACCTCAATTACTTGTCACCGTTGAACATTGTCTATAATAAAGTAGAACCATTCATCCAGATTACGGATGAAGAAAAAGAGTGGGCCCGCTCCTATTTAAGAAGGCAGAATTTTGATCTATCCCGACCTATTGTCGGGCTGCACCCGGGCGCCACATGGCCGGCCAAGCAATGGCTGCCGGAGCGCTTCGCCATGCTCGCCGACAGAATCGTCCGCGACCTGAACGCCCAGGTGCTTTTCACCATGGGCCCCAATGAGGTGAGTTTGCTGCGATCTGTATTAAAACAGTGCTCATCTGATCTGAAAATGCCCGAGCTTCTTTCCCTTCGCCAATTAGCCGCTGTTTTGCACTGCATGGCCGCATTCGTGAGCAATGACTGCGGTCCTCTGCACCTCGCTCCGGCTGTAGGCACAGCAGTCGTGGGCATATTTGGTCCTGGAACGCCGGAAATCTGGTTCCCCTACAGAGCAGATTTGGGACACCGCCTCGTTTTCCATACCCTTGATTGCAGTCGCTGCAACCGGGACTTTTGCGAAAAATTGGATTGTATGAAAGCAATCACTGTCGATGATGTTTTCAAGGCAGTGTCAGCAAGTCTCCAGAGAAATTGACAAACGATTGATAGAGCCGCGCAAAATCCTCATCATTCAGACCGCATTCATCGGCGATGTCGTTCTGACGACGCCACTGATCAGAGAGGTCAAAAACCTCTTTCCACTCGCCAGCCTCGATGTGCTTGTCATCCCGCAGACGCAAAATGTGCTGCAGAACAATCCACATCTGCATTCTCTCATCACCTTTGACAAACGCGGCGATAAAAAAAGAGCGTTCCGCGACATCGCCCGACAGCTTGCAGAAAGGCGTTATGATCTTTGTCTCATCCCCCACCGTTCTTTCACTTCTGCGCTTCTCGCCGTCAGCGCGAAAATCCCTCTCCGGATCGGGTTTGCCGGCCGGATTCCGTCTTTATTGTATCACATCCGTGTGCCGTTCGATGTGCAAAAAAATCAAATCAATCGATATCTGGACTTGTTGCGCGTCATCAAAGACAAAGAGTACGATTTTCAAACCGAGCTCTATCCATCCCCCCATGACATCGACTGCGCGCGCACCCAGTGCGCCCGCTTGGATGCGAAACATAAAATAGCCGTTGCTCCCGGCTCGGTGTGGCCGACCAAACGCTGGCCTGAACAGAGATTCACCGCTCTGGTGCAAAAGCTTGTGCAGCATGACATCGGCATTGTTCTCATCGGCAGCCGTCAAGAGCGAGATTTGTGCGATGCCATCCTTCAGCAGGCCGGCAGTGACAAAATCATCAATCTGGCCGGCCAGACGAGGCTACTGGAAGCAGCGGCGGTGATTCAATGCTGTGATTTGCTCATTTGCAATGACAGTGGCGCCATGCACTTTGCCAATGCGGTGCGGACTGATGTGTATGCCTTTTTCGGTCCGACGGTGCGGCGTTTTGGATTTGCACCTTTTCGTGCACAGGATGTGGTCTTTGAGGTGGAGCTGGATTGTCGACCCTGCAGCGCCCACGGCGGGCGAAAATGTCCCCAAAAGCATTTCCGCTGTATGCTCGATATTTCCGCGGATACCGTCTATCAGCATGTGGCAAAAAGACTGAACGTCCGCTGATGCATGCATGCTATTCGGATTCGGGATGCGGCGATGCGAGAACATCGATGTCGCGTTTAGCCAAAGAGATTCGCCACAAGCGCGGCAGATGAGAAAATGACACATGATTCAGGAAGAACAGCTGTGGATCGAAGAACCAGCGATAATGATGAGTGTGCAAGACGGCGCTTATATACGATTCCCAACGGGATTGCTGACCCCTCCACCATGAATTTTTCTCGTTGCGCTTTTTGAATCGCAAAACAGCCTGCAGCAGCGCTCGGGATAGAATCTTGGTATCTTTTCTGTTTGCCCCTTCAACAAACCGCAGATAAATTTCATACAAAATCTGCAATGCCTGTTGAAAGTCCCGGACAGATGCGGAAGGAGTGTTGCCGTTTATGTGGGCAGAAGCGGCTGTTGCAAAGGATATATCTCTCGCAAGAATGGTTTGGAGAGAGCGCTGGACAATCTTGATGTAATAGTGTTCTCTCTCATCAGGGCAGACGGACTGGGTGACGCTCTCTTGATGCTGACGCCAAAAGGCCACTCTCTGCGGAATGGAAGCGGCTTTGCCCGTCAGGATTATTTTGGCAAGCAGATCCATATCCTCTCCGTGGATCAGCGTCAGGTCATAGCCCCCGCAGTCGAGCGCCTTGTCGCGACGGTACATGACCGTGGAATGGATGAGGCAATTGCCCATAGTGAGGCGCCAGCGTATTTCCAGGTCATCAATGGGCACCCTTTTCATTTTTCGCACCGTTCTGCCGCGCGCATCGACAATTCCATAATAACCGCCGAGCACAACGACGTCAGGATGAGCGTCAAAATAGGCAACTTGCAGCGCAAACCGTTGCACCTCGCATAGATCGTCCTGATCAAGAATGGCGACAAATTCGCCCTTGGCCGCCATCAAGCCGATGTGGCGAGCGTGCGTCACGCCATAATTTTTCTCCAATCGAACAATTCTAAACCGCGGATCCGCCTGCGCATATTTTTCAAATATCTGAACACTGTCATCTGTCGACGCATCATCGACGACAAGCACCTCAAAATCGGAGTAGGTTTGCGCTATCAGGCTGTCAAATGCAGCAGCAATGTACTTTTCACCATTATAACACGCCATCAAGACCGTTATGCGGGGGGGAAAGCGAGGTGCTTTCGACGCCTCATGTGCATTTGTCATTTGGCCGCATCCCCCTTTCTGTTTGAAATAGACAATGACCTTGCTATATTTTACAAACACGTGCAGACAGGAAATGAGCGACGCGACGATTCCGGCGAAACCGTCCAAAAAACCGAATTTGAAAACATACATTCGCAGAAACGTCCATGTGGCGTGTACAAAGGGTGTCAACAGAGTGACTTTCTTCCCTTGCCGTATAATTTCCTCCGCAGCGATGTCGGTAAATTTATCCACTGTTTGCAGATGATCGGAAATGCTATCAAATGAGAGGTGAAGCAGATCGCCCTGCAAATCGTGCACCCTTGACCCATCGACTACAACTTTATCGTGCGGATTCACGCCGCCCCATTTCCCTTTATTTTTATTGAACAGACGAACTTTTTTATCCGGATACCAGATATGGTTGAGCCATCTGTAAATGTAAAATGTTTTGCGCGACAGTCGATAGGCATCGTATTCATCAAGACTTTCTTTGATTGCCAAAATGGCTTGCTGCAGCTGCGGCGAGAGGCGCTCGTCACAATCCAAAGACAGCACCCATTCATTACACGCCTTGCTGACGGCGACATTCTTCTGCTGCACATGGCCAAGAAAGGGCTGGATGAAGAGTTTATCGGTATAATGCGCGGCAATATTGAGCGTGTCATCGGTGCTGTTCGAGTCCACAACAATAATTTCGTCCACAACTGCTGACAGACTTTGCAGGCACGCTTCTATCTTTTGCTCTTCATTGAACGAGATGATGCAGGCGCTTATTTGGGGCATACGATGGCTACTCCTTCACCTGAATGCCGAAATTGGCGGCAATGTCCCTGAAGCGGTTCAACGCATCGGTGGCCGTGAAGCCAAAATGGCGCTCCGGTTCCAGTTTGTACTCCGGATTGTGGAGATGAAAGTGTGTCGGGACAAAGCCCTGCGCCGACCAGGCGATGATCTCCACCGATCCGAAAAACCCGAGCGTTGGCGTTTTGGTGGCGACGGCGAGATGGTAGAGCCCGCCGTCATTACAAAACAGAAATGTCGCACGCCGGAGAAAAGCTGCCGCTTGCCCAAGCGTCAGCTGCGGCAGAATGAGCGCCCGAGTTTTCATCTCTGCGGCCATGGTCTCGGCATACGATCTCTCGTTCGGTCCCCAGATCAACACCGTGGCCAAATCCGTTCGCTCAGCCACCATGTCCGCAAATTCTGCAAAACGACTTGTCTTCCACGCTTTATAACGATAGGTGGTGCCGGGCGAATAGATGGCCATTCTTTTGCCAGACAGGCCATTCTCTCTCATCCACGCATCTGCGAACTTGTGTTCCTGCCCGGATATGTAAAAAAACAGCTGCAGCGGTTCTTCATCTATGCCGAACGGCTTGAGCATATCATATCTTTTTGCCGCATTATATTTCGTCGGCCCATATTCGGCCTTGATATTGGAAAACATGGCGCTCTGTCCGGAGCTATAGCCCAAGCGATAACGCGCGCCGCTGAGCGCGACAATCTGGGATGAGGAGGTTGACGCATTCTGGTCAATCACCAAATCGTAGCGACGTTTAAAGACGGTCCAAAAACTGACGAGCCGATCATAAATGTACCACTTGCCGTTGCGCATGTTCACAGCGACGACGTCATCGAGCGATGGATGTTTATATACCATACGATCGTAGGGTTTCGTGACAAAAAAATCAATCCGGGCTTGAGGGAATCTCCGCCGCAACGCCGGCAGATAGGCCGACGTCAGCAGAACATCGCCAAAGGGTTTGGGTTGGACAACCAGGATTTTCTCAATTCTTGACAGGTTGACGAGTTTGCCGCGCCAGTTCAAATACTTCATTGGTTCACGCTTTGTTTCATTGCGTCATGTGGGTACAGGCTCATTTTATCTCCATATAATCCACCGTTTCCTGCTCTCGAGGGTTGTTGATGCCGTAGGTGCAATAGAAATCCCCTCTCATGATCTGCTTGACTCGCTCACTATAATACTCCAGGTTGACCCGTCTGGTCCCTTCGCGGTGCGGTTCGTGCCACATGTGCATGGGGTACTCTCTGAAAAATGGATTCTTTCCGGTGATGCCGGCAGCATCCAGGCGACGACCCAAATCATCATCCTCATTACCCCAACCCTGATAGTTTTCATCAAAACCGTTCACCGTGAAAAAATCCGCACGTGATACGGCGAACAATCCCCCCCTCAGCTTGGGGCCAATATGCCGGACATGCAGCTTTTTACACAAAACATAAAACAGATCTTTGCGATATTGCCTGCCGATGTCGTTCAACTGCCGCCGGGTGACGAGACCATGATAGTTCCCCGCGCGCAGCATATCAGGGGTCAGATTTTTTGTCTGCTCTTCATCCAGGCGGATTTCCCAGGAGACCAAAAACCGACGCGGCTGAAAATGATCGACAAAGGTACGGATGAATCCGTTTGTGTAAATAATATCCTGATCCAAAAATATTAACCAGTCGCCAGTTGAAGCTCGAACGCCGTTATTGCGAATTTTGGAGAGTCTGAACCCCTTATTTTCCTGGCGCACGTATTTGATATGGAATGGTAAATCTTTTGCCAATTCTTTCACCAGACCGAGGACGTCTTCAGATGAACCATCATCTGTCACCACCAGCTCATCAATCCGGAACGATTGATGCTGCAGGCATAAAAGAGCGCGACCGAGAAAATCCAGACGATTGAATACCGGAATGATCAGAGAGATCGTTTTCATACGATTTGCATATCGACAGACGTTTTCATTGTTCAGAGAGCAAGGAACAGATATTTTTCATGATTGACGCATTGGACGGACAATCAGTTGTTCAATATAATATTTACAGCGGACAATACATACATTATTGTTGCGTCAAATTTCTTCGCCGGCATCGCTTTAAAAAATGAATTTGACATTTTTTTGAACAAAAGCGCCAAGGCTGAAAAGCAGACGATCGGTGCGCGAATAGTGCATTTTTTTAATGCGTTCCTTCTCCTCCTCGTGAAGATTTTGATGAGACGGTTTTGTCGAGACGCCGCCCTCATGAAACAGCGTCACCAGCGTATCAATGTGGCCATAGCGAAGATGGTTTTTTTCCATGCCGCGCACAAACCACTCAAAATCACCGGCGATCTGAAATGACGTATCAAAGGGACCATTGCGCTCAAAAGCCTGACGGGAAAAAAAAGTCGCCGGATGCGGCAGACATTCCATAAACATTGTCAATCGCCTGCGTTTCATCGGCTTCCACATCCAGCCGGCGCCAGTGACAGGATTGTAGTAAAAAAGATTGCCGTAAAAGACATCGAACTCGTCGTGACCGCTGATGAACGCGGCGCATTTCGACAAAACATCCTCATGAACGAAATAGTCGCCGGCATTGATAAAGATGATATAATCTCCCGTCGCCGATGCGAGGCCTCTGTTCATAGCGTCGTAAATGCCGCTATCCGCGCTGCTGTAAACTCGGCAAAGGCCTTTATATTTGTCAACAACATCGAGCGTGCCATCGATCGAGCGCCCATCCATGATAATATACTCGACAGAGCTATACGTCTGACTGACGACACTCAGGACAGTTCGTTCAATGACTCGCGCCTCATTCTTGCAGACCGTCACGACAGATATTTTCATATCACGACCCATGGCATAGAACCTCCTCGATCGCCCGCTTTACCTTCGCAACGGGGATGGAACTGACATCATAACCGGATGCGTACTGCGCGGCATAATCTTCAAAAGCTTTGCTGCCTTTTTTTTTGTCAAGTTCCGGCGGAAAAACAAAGCGCACCTTGAAGCCATAGTTTTCCGGATAATGATTAAAACGAAATGCATGAGTGCCGGCCGTCAGACAGACCGTCGGCACATTGAGCAGGACAGCCATATGAATGAGACCCGAATCGTTGCCGACGACGATATGCGCCCTGGCAAGAACCGCGGCCGCCTCAAGCAGGGACGTCTGATTGCACAAGTTGACAGCCGGGCACTTGCATCTTTTCATGATGTCGAGAATCCAGCGCTGGTCTCTTTTACCCTTACCGAGCAGCCTGATCTCCAGTCCATGTTGAAAATAGAGGTAATCGGCGATCTCAAACAAGCACGGCCAATACTTGAATACGGAACTCGTTCCCGGCATGACGACGGCATATGCATTGGCGAGCGGGCGATCTTTTCCGAGTCGCGGGAGACTCGGCATCTTGACAGCAACAGGTTGCTGAATGATATTTTCAATGATCTCACGATTTCGCTCAAATTCAAATCGAGGAGTATTGTGAACCTTGATCAGTGTGGTGTAAAATGAATCGGTGACAAGTCGTTGACGCTCATTTTGGTTCATGCAATCGCCATCCACGCCGATTCGCTGCCCAGCGGCAGTTGCCTGCATGAGCATATCGCCGTAGATATCGCGCGAAAAGGTTGGCTGTACGGCGACAGAGAAGCCGCGCCGGTAGAGGAGATCGACAACGCGCATGAAATAGTCCCGCCGCTTTTTCAGTCTTTCAACATCAATCCAGATGAAATCATCGACATGACCGGCATCCAGATGGTGTGCCAATTCTTTGCAAACGACGTTGGCGCAGAGCGTCAAATGCCAACCCTTGAATCGGGCGCTGTTGCGGATGACGGGCAAAAAATTACGAAAGAGCACATAATCACCGAGATGATCAAGCCGAAGCAGCAAGCACGTCTGCGGATAGACGGTTCGTTCGCTCTTTTTCATTCTGTGCGACAGAAACAGGGCTTTTGTATTTGACAACAGACGTCGCTTTTTAAACCGATGCCCCAGCTTTTTATAGTTCGGAACAGACATGTTCAAGCGACAACCGCCAGTGAATCCATGTAATCGGCCAACGCTTTGCGCTTTGTCCTGCGAATAATGTCGCCGAAATGCGGTGCGCTGTTCGCAAGCTTTACGCACCGATCGACGAGCGCATCGACCGTCACGTCGTTGACATGTACTCGTTCGCTCACAATAGAATCCGCCATGCGTGCCCGCGAATCATTGCCAATCACCAGCGACGGCTTGCCAAGACTGGCCAGCGCATAGGCGGCGTGCAGACGATTGACAATGCCGTACTGTGCACGAGCGTACAATTTGATATAGTCCGCAGGATGCGTTGAATAAAACGTCTTTGCATCCCGGTCGATAGAACGCGCCAATTCCACCTCTGCCAGACTGTGACAGGCAAAAACAACATCTACCTGGTGACGAATCGCGCTATAGAACCGCATAAAAACATGCTTCCACTTTTCCGTATCAATTGTTTGACCAAAAGAATAGTGGCCCGCCAGTTCCATGAAATTGAGGACGACAAATTCGCCGCTTGCAGATTCGATATGATACTCATCGACCGCAAAGAGAGACGGGCAGGGCAAGACCGGCGCCGTCGCATTGGCGCGCCGCAAAATCACCTGCGCCAGATCATCGCGAAGCGTCGTCACTCGAGCGGCGTCAAACAAGCGTTGAATATAGTGCAAGCAACGTTCGCACACCTCGCTGCCTTCAGAGTGATAAGATTGGCACGAGCCACCGGCGATATTCAGCAAGTGAGCCTTTCTGTTCCTGGCCAGCCGCCTTGTGATGAGAGGCTCATACCATTCATTATCGCAGCAATGCGCCTTCACCTGTTCATGACACCAGTAAACCGGAGCGCCGCATTGGATGACGAGATCTGCTTCCAGGATTCGATCGCGCGTGATGCGCACCGGCAGCAGTCGATCGAGTCGGTCGCACTTTCTCACCCTCTCGAAACCGTAGCGAGCCGTGATCGGCGCATGTTTGTGTATGTTTTCAAACTGTATGGTCCTCTCCGGCCAGAGCTTTTTCAGCAGATATTTTATGCCATCCCGGACAAAATCATCGCCGGGATTGTGTTTCACAGTTGTGATGAGTGCAATGCGCATGGCAACAGTTATGCTTTTATGGACACATAATCGCTCGGTGGCGGCGTCTTCCATCTGCGATGCATCCAAAACCAGTGATCCGGCCAGCGTCGAACTTTTTCTTCCAGTTTTGCAGCGTGACGCTGCGTGACTATTCGAACATTTTCCTCGCTCGTTCCGGACAAATCATCTGTCGGGATTTTTTCGAAAAATGCCTCGTACTTGCCATCCTGGCGTTGGATGCAGGTGGAAAAAATCAGCTGGGCGCCCGTTTTCAAAGCGAGCAGCGCGGGACCGGCTGCTGTCGCGGACGGGATATTGAAATAATCGACAAAGACACCATCGTTATGGGCGTCCTGATCCGCGAGCAGGGCGACAAGCTTGTTCTGGCGCAGCGCCCGCAGGAACTCGCGAACGCCCATGCCGAGCGGCACCGTCTCGATGCCGGCGCTCTGGCGAAAGGCGTTTATCATCCTGTCCACCAGAATATTTCGTTGCCGCCGAGCGATAACCACCAGCGGGAATCCGGCAGCGACAATAGCGCATGCCATCACCTCCCAGTTGCCAAAATGGCCGCTCATCAGCAGCGTTCCCCGGCCCGAACGACAGGAATCGCGCAATACATCCAGGTTATGCATCAATACGCGCTCGGCAATCTCTTCGGACGACCGAACCGGCGTTCGCAAAAACTCGAAAAAATTACGCCCGAACATGATGTATGTATTGCGCGCGATGGTGCGACGCTGTTTTTGCGTCAGCGCGGGCATAGCCTTGCCCAAATTGGCCAGGACAACGGCTCTGCGTATGGGTATGCAATGATAAACAACAGCGCCGACGAGCCGGCCGAGCCTGACCGCGGTCGCGGGAGCTAAAGATTGGACAATACGGGTGACAATCAAGAGGGCTGCATATTCGATTCTATTCTTCCATTCGTTCATCACACAAATTTACATATTCGGGGATAATTTCACAATAAAAGATTATCCTCCTCCTCGTTTCGCTCTGTCTCTTCCGATTCCAGGCGCCAGCGTTCCTCTATCCTTCTATTATGAACCTTGCGGAGAATAAACGCCGAGACGAGCAAAATGAAGATAGCGATCCACAGATAATCGTCAAGCTCGAACAGCCATACCCATTTTGATGTCTGTCGAATATGGTTCTGCCACTCGATCTCAAAATCGGCAAAAGCGCTGCCGGTTGCCGATATGAAACAGGCATCCAGGCTTTGGCCTTGTTTGAGCCCTTTGATGATTTGTCTCAGGGCGTCGATGTCATAGGTTCTCAGCAAATAATCGACTGCTGAAAAACTCTGCTGATATGCCAGGTCAGCTTTGATTTGATGATAGTCCAAAACATAGTCGATCTCGGAGAGCGGGATGATCGAGCCGGTTGCCACCGCTTTGGCGAGCGCGGTCCCCGTCTTCCAGCGCTCCTGACGCGAATAAAAGATAGCCAGGCCTTCGTCCAGCCATCGTGGCAACTTTGCCCCCAGATGCTGGTGAATGAGTAAATGAAAAAATTCATGAATCAGCGTCGTTTCAAAAGAATCATCCGGATTCCACCGCGGAGATTTTATGACCATTGTATTGATCAACGGATTGGCAAAGGCGCCTGTCCACGCCGGCAGGCGACCGCGCAACGTTTCGTGAAATGACTTTCTGGTCGGCATGATGTAAACATGAAAAGAGTCGACGCCATTCAATTGCAGATCAAATGATATTTCCTCATATGCCATGAACAAAGGCGTGAAGGCGGCTCGCGCATAAGCAGAGTCCTGTGCGACAAAGTGAATGGTAAAAGGCTGGCGCGTGAGCATCTGGAATTGAAAATCGAGAGTTGCAGGAGGGCAAATGCTGTTCGCAGATCCTGAGAGGAGCACAACAATTGTGATGAGATATATACACCGCATGCTGGAATTTAAACAATCTACATGCGATACTCAATGCCCAAATAGTCGGCGATCAAGCCATAGAGTCGGCCAAACTGGTCATCGTATTTTCTTCGCACACATCCGGCATGTTCAGAGATGCACTCGTTGGTCATACATCGCTGCAGGGGTTCCTTGCAGCCCGTTTCCAATTTATATTGTTCAACAGATTTGAGACGTTTCAGCATATCTGACTGAGAAAAATGCTCACCCCTGATGCGGATGCCGATCTCAAGCGCTTTTTCCCAGATAAAATCATAAATCGGCGCAATGTCGTTCACCTCCACGCTGTCGAGCAAGGCGCCGGGTGACTGTCCCATGAGCAGGTAGCGAAGAAATTGCAGTTGTGTGCCGGGGGAAATCATCGTCCTTCATTCCAAATGATTGATGAGAGAATCGATCAATATTTTTAAAACATCTTTGGCATTTGTCTTGTCCGTTGAATCCCATAGCGAGAAATAGAGCTTGGAAGATAGAGAAAAGCCTGATTCGTAGACAGCGCGATCGATATTGATCGGCATACCGCCAATATCGCCGACGACAATGCCATGGCTCTCGACGTGACGAGACAATGTATTGAGCAGCTGCTGGACGCTGGTAAAGCCGTTTCCTTCGAACCAGTCATAAACCAGCACATAGCCTAACATTTTAGGTGCGACAAGATCCCAGGCAAAATCCATGTACTGCTCTTTTTCGCCGATACCATAGAAGAAGAGCTGCAGCTCATCGGTAATCTTGCTGCGTCCAAAAACAGTGCTGTTATTGGTGATGACCACTTCGTTGCACAGATGGGTGATGAAGCGTTTTTGCAGCGGCAGGGAAGGGCCTGCGACGACGATTTCACCAATTCGGTGCGTATCTTTTTGTACAGTTAAGAGGGACATTTCATCTGCCAAGTTTTTGTCGGATGAGCAACAGTTCTGCTTTTGTCAGTTGAATCTTGTTGGCGATCCGACTTTTTGCCACCATTGCGCCATCAACACTTTTTTCATTGTTATTCATTGATAATTGCAGGTCCGAATTCTTTTCTGACTTGAGATTTCTCTGGAAAATTGAAAAAATATGCGAGTATGGGCTTTTTGCATTCCGATGAGCGCGGTCCAGAACAGGACGAAACGTCGCCGCCTTCTGGTTATCGTTTGGCTGACGGGCATCGGTCTTGATCAAAAGCCCTTTTTCCAATAACGATTTGATAACTTTTAATCCATCAAAATCGTCAAAATCGCTCACATCAATGGCTTGCAGAATATTTTTCGGCTTGTGAAATTGACTGAGCATGGCGCGCTCCGCGTATGATAAAGCCTGGGCATCCTCGGTGCTCACGGTTACGAGACAGGTGTGCAGAGATGGCAGCTCTCCGGTGACGCGGCGCCATTGGTCAATGACTTTAGCGCCTTCGCGAAAAAGAGAGTCGTTATCATCCTTGAGCGGGCCGGACATGCCGATCTCCTGAAACGTGACATTAAAAGTGCCTTCGATCCAGGTCAGCATGTGCAAATAGGCGCGTTCCACAGAGTCATAGTCTTCGACGACGGCATTGACAATTTTGCCTTTATTCACATAGATTTGACCATCCTTGTCGCCACGGTTCAGATGAATGATGCCCGACTTTTTTCCCAATTCCATTGTTTGAATCAGATCAATGAGATTCATTTCCCTCAAGCTCCCCCAAAATCCTCGCTCGACAGCCTTGGGCAACAGAGTTGTCGGTTTGAATTCCTGCATCAGGTTGATGACTCGTGCGGCAACTTCTTCCGGATAATATGGTTTGGGGACAAAGTCATCAATTTTCATCTCGAGCAGTTCGACTCGTTTTTTATAATCCGTTTCCACTATTGTCAATAAAAGTGGAATTCGATGAGTTGAGTACTGATTTTTGACCTGGAGAAAAAAATCTTCGCTCTCTTTCCCCTCTCTCTTGATATCAAAAATGATCAGATCGGGCCGATCAGTCAGGCAAAACTGAAAAGCCTCCTGAGCATTTTCAAGCAGAGTGACGTCATAAGCGCTGTCTTTCAAGAGCTGCGCCAATCTCTCGACATCGGCCGCTGCTTTGTCATAGATCAAAATTCGATGTACCTGCTGTTCATTCACCTGGCAATAATTCTCTCGGAATTCTTTTCCATAGCAAAGTCATGTTGTCCGTGCAGTTCATTCAACAATGTGAACAAGACACGACGACAGCTATTCTCGTCAATACCGGATATAAATCGCAAGAGGTGATTTTCATCCAGGCCCAGATTCTCTCGGACGTGCTGTGACTCGAAATCGCTCTTCCCCCTCTGTTTGGCGATGACGAGAACGGGGCCGGTCAATTGCTGGCATAATGATTTAAAAAGATAACGATGATAGCTCCAGCTCACCTGATCGAGATCGATTAAAAAGATATAGCCAAGGGCTTTTTCTTTAAAATATTCAAGTATCGTTGAAAATTGCTCACTAGGATTCAAGCTCAGGACGTGGAGTTGATCGCCGCCGCGAAAATTCACCGTGCCGTGATAAATGGTCTTTGCGGCAGGCATATTTATTTCCTCGGGCGCGCTGGCCGTGAGCATGGAGATAAAATCCTTATTGTTCTGATTTTCGGTGCTCAACAGGATGACATGTGTTTTATCGTCCGTCGCGGCGATATTGTCCATTTCTTTTCGAGAACCGGCAAGGACGTCACCATTTTTTCCCCGATAGCTTTTTTGCATGCCGCTCAAATGAGGCTCCCTGTCATCTTCCGGCAGCTCGGAACGGTACGCCTTGTGGGGAAAATTGTCGGGGGCAATTTTATCGATCTCGCGATCCGGATCAAAAGGCAGCTGATCGCTTTGTTCAACGAATGAGTCTTGATCAAATTCGGCAAATTCCTCGTCGGCTTCGCTTTTGAATTGCACCGGTTTTTCAACCGAAAAATCTTTCAATACATGTAAAAAGCCAAGCTTGTACAGCTTGACAATTCGTTTCAAAGTGACTATTTCATTTTCATGGCTGTCATCAATTATTCTTCCAAGAGATCGTTCACCATCAAAAAGTTTCATAAACTCTTTGAGCTCCAGGTTCATGTCTTTCTGGGCAATGATCTTTTTGAAATTGGCGGTGGTGATCACAACGGCATCCAGTGAAGGCAGTTGTTTTAATAATTCATTTCTCAAATCCATTCGTTTGGCTCCTTGCAGTAAAAGCCCCATATTGCTTATCGTAAATTCGTCCTCAACCTGAACTTCAGCGAATACCATGGAAAATCGTCCGCGATTCCAGTAGATCATTTTATAAAAGGCATCTTCGGCGCGCAATGATTCTGTCGCAGCGCTCAGGATGCGTCCGCGATTGAAGACAATTTGCCCGCTGTGGCCATTTTCGTTATTCAGGCTCAAGATGCCGGTCTTTTTTTCCGATCCCAAAACCTCAATCAGATCAATGACGGGCAAATCTTCCAGCCGACCGTTGAATTTATTGTCGCTCTCAACTTGCATGTCCCGGCAGGACTCTAGCCGATTCTGCACCATATTGACACGAGCGACAATTTCGCTCACATGTACTGGTTTGACGATGAAATCTTTTGCGCCCAGCTTCAGACTTTTGACCCGATTCCAGACATCGCTTTTTATTGAGAGAAATATGACGTGGGTCAAATCATTGTTGGAATGTCGCTGTATTTCCTTGAGAAGTTGATAGCCATCAATACTGGGTGCGCTCAGTTCCGCGAGGACAATGTCGAAGGGATGGGTGTTGAGAAGGGCCAGCGCTTCGTCGTTACTCATAGCGGTGGCAACCATATATGACACTGCCTGGAAGTTCATCTCTAGAACTTTGAGATTTTTGCGATCACCATCGACCAGGAGTATTCGTCGCTTATTCATAACAACTAAAACGCAATTGAGTGGGCCTCTCATTTCCAAAAATTTACAAAAAAAAAGCCGGACGTGCATCCGGCTTTATGAAAATATGAGAAATTTGTATTTATAGAGAAGAAATGGACTTGAAAATGCACTCATATCTATTTTCGGATGCCGTTGCTTTTTTCTGCTTTTCTTTGAAATAGATCACTTTATCGCCAAGGTCTTCGATCTCCATTAGTGGAATCTGGGACACACCTGCTCGACTAAAAACAGCGGTTTTTGATTTGCCGGGCAATTGCAGCTCCCAGCCGTCAATATTGTCGCCGTCTTCGTGCCACAAATAAAGGAGCAGTTTATCGCACGCCTTGTCCGTCATCGCGCGAATGGCAATGCTGTCTTTCGGCAAGGATCTGGGATCGAAATCTGCCAGTTTGCTATCCTTTCCCGCTCCTGTGCCGTTTGCCGTGAACAGAACCTTCGTCTTATAAGGGAGCGCCGTCGGTTTTTTGTCGGTTTTCAACGGTTCGCAAACGACCAGGCCATACTTTGTTTCTTTATCGCGAATTTTTTTTGCCAGGTCCAGAGCCTTGTTTGTCACCGGTTTGTTCACTTGCTCATTCAAGTGCTTATAGATGCCTTCCAGCTCCTGGTATTTTTTGCGGCATCTTGCACATTGCTGCAGATGAACTCGCGCTTTCCGTTTTTCACCCTCGCTCAGGTTCACGTCCAGGCACAACAGTTCTATGAGGTTATCATACGGACAACCTTCCAGCGTCGTTTCTTCTTTTTTCATCATACGCAGATATTTTTGCCAAAGTGACTGTTTAGTTTGCTTCGCTGTCTTTCTTTCTTAAAGCTAACCTAACATACTGGCAAAAAATGAATAGTACGGAAAATTTTTACATTAATTCTTTCAAATGTTTCCGAAATTCCTTTTTTGCCACTTTGGCAAGATACTCGAACACCGACCGCTCATTCTGTCGATATTCCCTCTGCGTTAAATCAGGCAGGTAGTGTCTCAGGTTACGAAAATAGGAAGAATTATCTTTCTTTTGAATGAGGTCATTCAATACGTCACGTAAGGCTTTGGTATAAATATCTGCACGTTCCATGTCCAGCTTCTCTGAACGCAAGTATTGCGAATTTATTTTCTTCCTGACTTTTTCCATCACCACATCGATATAACCTTCGATCTCTTTTGTCTCCAGTTCATCGAGCGGCGTTGGCATCATTTCATCTGCGGATAATTTGTCCTTGACAGCATTAAATTTTACTCGGCGTATGAGTTTGACGATGGTTTCGATGGGTAAAAAGTTTTGGTATTCATCAAATTCGTGCACGGTTTTCAGCAGTTTCCGAATCGAACTCGACACTGAATCGGAGGGGCTGTATATATCGATGAAACGGGTATGCAAGAGATCTTCCGGAATGGGAGGTTGTTTCCGTCTAAGATAGTCGGCTATCAGCTCGGCATCAACCGGCTCGTCTTTTTCCAGCTCCAGTCCGTTTTTATAAAAGACAAATTCCTTGCCCAGGTCGACAAAGCTTTGCAGCTTTTCGGATGTCCGGATGGCCACTTTGATATTTCTGACGATCTTGGCGCCCTCGGGATCGCGCTCCCGAAAAATGCGTGACAGCTCTTGCTTTGTCTTGCGAACGACCAATCGCCGCGTCAGGATCAAGACATCTGCATTGGTGATGTTTTCAAACTCTTCATACTTTGGCTCATAATATTTCACCAGCTGCGGAAATTTCCCGTCCCCATCGCCGCTGAAAAGCTCGGCAATACAATCGACGGCGAGATCTGCCAACTCGACATCCGTGTCCACGCGTTCGCCGGAAATTCTCTTGCCGATGATCTCCTGATATTTCAAATAACCGAGAGATATCTTTTGAGTGAGATTTATGAATTCAACCAACTGAGCCTGGCAATAAGTCCCTGCGCATATATCTCGAACCAATTGTGCTAAACCATTCTTCTCCATATTTCCCGTTCGACTTGATAATCCAGCTGTCAACTATCCCGCGTATCATTACTTTGAAGGTTCCTCGCCACATTCACCATTGACAGCTATTTTTGCGGGCCATCTGAAATGCATTCCACTCAAGGAACTGGGCATTTCTGATATCTGGCTTCAAGCAAAATACATACCATTTTCTCAGAATGAAAATTGAGCTAACTCCTTAATAATCGTAGGGAAAACCGGAGGGTATTGCTAGAGTGTAACAAAAAGTATGTGCATCATCGAAACAGTGTATCGCCCTAAAACAAAACGGGCGAACCAAGGTCCGCCCGTTCACCGCAAAACGTGCTGTATAACTCTTAGCTGCTTTTAACCATCGGAAGCCCGTATTTTTTTGCCTTGCGATAGATGGTTGCTCTGCCGATGCCTAACTGTTTCGCGGTTTTTGAAATATTTCCTTCACATTCCAGGAGAGCTTGACGCAATGCCTGTTCTTCCAATTTCTCAATCCAGCTCGCGAGTGTATTGTCAGATTCGTAAATTCTTTTTTCACCCAGAGAACGAACGGCCGGCGGCAAGTCCTTTGCGCTGATCTCTGGCCCATTTGCCAAAACAACGGCCCTCTCCATGGCGTTTTCCAACTCGCGCACATTGCCGGGCCAACTATATGCCATCAGCAGCTCCAAAGAATCCGAAGATATGCCTTTGATCTCCTTCCCCTCTTGCTCATTGTATTTTTGCAGAAAATGAGCCGCTAACAGGGGTATATCATCTTTGCGCTCGCGCAAGGATGGCAATTTTATCGGAAACACGGAGATTCGATAGTATAAATCCTCTCGGAATCCACCATCTTTCATCTCCTCTTCCAGATCTTTATTCGTCGCCGAGATGACGCGAACGTTGACTTTAATCAATTCACTGCCGCCGACGCGCTCAAATTCTCTTTCCTGCAAAATGCGCAATATCTTGGATTGCGTCGCCGGGGTCATGAGGCCTATTTCATCGAGAAATATGGTGCCGCCATCGGCCTGCTCAAACTTGCCAATTCGACGACCGGATGCGCCGGTGAACGAGCCCTTCTCATGGCCGAACAATTCGCTCTCGAGCAAAGACTCCGGAAGAGCGGAGCAGTTCACCGCAACAAATGGCTTGTTGGCGCGGGCCTTGGAGTGATAGTGAATGGCGCGTGCAATTAATTCCTTACCCGTGCCGCTTTCGCCCTGAATTAACACCGTAACATTGCTGTCCACCACCTTCTCGACGGCCTTGAAAGCATCCTGCATGACACCACTTTGACCGACAATATTCGTAAATGTGTATTTGTTTTTCAGCTCGGAGCGAAGCTCACTCACCTCTCTTTGCAGAGAACTGTTGATCAAAGCGTTCTGAACCGTGACTAACAATCTGTCGCGCGCAAAAGGTTTGGTCAAGAAATCATATGCGCCCAGCTTCATCGAATTCACCGCTCGCTCGATGGTGCCATGCGCCGTCATCATGACGACGGGAATCCGCGGATCTTCTTCCTTGATTCGCTTCAAAGTCTCTATGCCGTCTATACCCGGCATCTGAATGTCAATCAAACACAGATCAGGTATGTCCTCCTTGATCAACTTGAGGCAGGCTTCTCCGCTCAGCGCCGTGTTCATATCATATTTTCGCTCTTTGCGCAGACTCGCTTCTATCATTTTGCATATGTTCTTGTCATCATCGACAATCAATATTTGTGGTCTTTTTTTCTCTTCCAAGGTCTTGTCTCCAATTAAAACAAGTCTGTATACATTGAAAAAATATTTTACAGTAAGATATTAAGAAATACCAAATTAATACGCAAGAACTTTTTTGTATAATACTGAGACACTTTTATTTTAAAATCTCAAAAAGAGACAGAAATTTTTCTTCATCTGCGGGTTTTAATTCTATTTGGAGCCTGAACCAGTGCTCGTCAATGAGATCGAGCGGAAGCTTCACCCAGTCTTTGTCCGTTGTCACGACAATGTCGGCGGACAATTCCTTGACTTTCCTTTGCAGCTTTAGAATATCGTTTTGTCCAAAACGATAATGATCTTTGAACGCTGTAAATCCCAAAAGGTTCACACCCAATTCCTGCAAAGTGCGTCGAAAGCCTTCCGGATGTGCCAGGCCACAAAAAGCGTACGCTCTCTTTCCCCGAACGCTCCGCAGGATCGAGGCGCCCTTTTTATTGACAATATCTCTGACAGTATAATCGGCAAAAAAAAGCGGCATCGTCACTTTCGCCAATGTTGCGGGCAGTTGTTGGCCGGCGCCGCTGCAGAGAATCGCCTGCGCTCTCCGGATATTTCTTTTTGGCTCTCTGAGCGGCCCGGCAGGCAGACAAAATCCGTTGCCAAAGGGCTTGCGCAGCCGAAAAGTTAACAGATCAATGTCGCGCTTGATTCTTCGGTGTTGAAAGGCATCATCGAGAATGATGACGTCCGGCTTGTAGTCGAGGATGGCCTTTTCTGCTGCCCGCAGCCGATTCGAATCGACGACGACGACGGCGTTTCGACACATCTGCGCGAGTAAAAACGGCTCATCGCCGGAATCTTCAACCGTACTTTTAATACTGCGGCCGTCGGCAACGACGACCGTATGCCGCGAGCGACGCCCGTATCCGCGACTGATTATCGCAACTCTTTTATTCAGCGATAGTAATTGATTGGCAAGATAGTGCACAACGGGAGTCTTGCCGGTGCCGCCGACGGTGATGTTTCCCACACTGATGACAAAGGCATCGACGGCATAGCTTTTGAGGCAACCGAAATCGTATAATATGTTGCGAACCGTCACAACGATGCAGTATATGAGAGAGAGCGGCCATAAGAGCAGCACCGGCCATCTATGTTCGAAAAACCTCATCGGCCTCCTTCTCCAATGCCAGCAATTGCTGCTCGACAAATAGTCGCTGCTCTTCAAGATCACCGGGCGAGAGCGCGCGGGGAATTTTTATCGGCTCGCCATACAGCACGGTGCATTTTGAAAAAGGCCACCACAATGTAAATCGATCCCAGGAATTCAGAACGATCGGTTTGCGGGCGGCAAAGGTGATGGGGAGCAGATTCGCGCCGGACCGCTGCGCTAAAAGGATGGCTCCCATCTTTAACGTTTGTCGCGGCCCGGTCGGACCATCAGGCAATATCGTGCAGTGCTCGCCATTTTTCAACTGCCGCAGCATATCGCGAAACGCCCTCTGTCCGCCTCGAGTGCTCGACCCTCGTACGGTTCGATAACCAAGTCGCAAAATCGTTTGAGCGATAATCTCCCCGTCACCATGCTCACTGACCATCGCAGAAATATTTTGCCTGCGGTGCATAAAAGTGGGCAACAGCATTTTCCCATGCCACACAATATAGATGAGCCCGCAACTTTCCGCCAGCGCCTGGCGCCAATAATTCACATGCCGGACGCGTATCCGCGCCGTCTTGCCCAATCCCAACAATAAAAGCCAGGCGAGTTTGATGGCCAAATAATGAAGCAGACGTTTTCGAGTGTCCCTTTGCATTGAATCAAATCATCTCTATGATGAGCCGAGCCGTTTTTTCAGCGGCGCCGCTTTCGCCCAGCCGGTGCTTTACGCCGGCCATCTGAGCCATTTTTTCCCGACGATACTCGACATCAAACAGACACCTTTCGAGTTCGGCTGCTATCGATTCAGGGTGAATGGCATCCTGAATGAACTCTTTGGCAATTTCATCTCTGCCGACAATATTGACCAGGCCAATGCGAGGAATTTTGATCAGTTTTTTGCCCAGAAAATATGAAAGAGGAGATACGCGATAGAGCAGAACAAATGGAAGCTGAAAACAGGCGGCTTCAAGCGTGGCCGTGCCGGATGCAACAATAGCAGCGGTTGCATAGGACATTAACTCATAGGTGGCGCCCTTGATGATTTTGATATCCGACAGGGCGACGTATTCCTCGATAAGGTCGCGTTGAATGGTGTCCGCCAGGCCGAGGGCAACTTGCAGGTTGGGAAATTTTTGCCGCAGCCGCTGCACCGCGCTCAACATGGAGGGCAAAAGGTGGGCAATCTCCTGCTTTCGGCTCCCCGGCAGTAATGCTAAAACAGATTTGCCCGCACAAAGGCCGAATTTTTCACAGAACGCTTCGCGTGACAAATGAATCTTGAGGCCATCGGTCAAAGGGTGGCCGACAAAATGGGCGTCAATGCCAAAAGCGCTGAAAAACTCAACTTCAAAGTCAAAAATGACTGCCATGCGATCGACGAACGAAGCCATTTTTTTTGCCCGACTCTGATGCCACGCCCATACCTGCGGCGCGATGAAATAAAACACTTTGAAACCCAGCTTTTTTAATTTTTTCCCCAGCCGCAAATTGAGACCGGGATAGTCGATCAGAACGACAACGGCCGGCTCTCTCTCCACCGCGGCTCTGATGACATCTTTGTAGACCTTGATAAAAAATGGCAAATGTCTAAAGATTTCGGTAAAGCCGATGTAGGCCAGATCTTGAACATGATAGAGCAACTCCATGTAGCGGGCCATTTGATCCCCGCCAATGCCGAACAACTCTACATCTGTCTCCCCCTTCAGAGCGCCCGCCAGTCTTGCGCCATGCAGATCTCCGGAAGCTTCTCCGGCAATGATCATTATTTTCTTCACCATCAGATTAACTCACCCCGCTCTGTACCGCGGCATCGCCAATTTTTTCCCGAATGCGCATCGCGACCGTCAACGCTTTCAGCCCATCTTCAGCACTGATGACCGGCGGCGTCTTCGAGTCAATGGCATTGAAAAAGCTCTTCCATTCCGCCTCAATCGCATCTTCGTCGGGAACGGGCGGTTTTTCATAGAGGATATTGCGCTGATATTTTCCTTTATCAATTTGACCCAGATGAATGGCGGCGTCGGACTGATTCGCCCGCTCGGCGAGGCGAAACACTTCCGTGAGTCTTTGCAGGAAATCAATCGATACATAGGCATCCTGTTGAAAGAGCCGCATTTTGCGCATTTTGCGCTGGGAAATGCGACTGGCCGTCACATTGGCAACGCTGCCATTGGCAAACTCGATTCGCGCATTGGCTATATCCGCTTCATCGGACACGATGGCGACGCCATTTGCATGAATGGCTGAAACCGGGCTTTTCACCAGGCTGAGGATAATATCGATGTCATGAATCATCAGATCCAGAATGACGGCCACGTCGGTGCCGCGAGGATCAAAAGGGGCCAGCCGATGCGATTCAATGAAGAGCGGATGCAAATCAAAGGCATCGAGAGCCCTGATCGCCGGATTGAAACGTTCGATGTGGCCCACCTGCACCGGAATTTTTTTTGCCGCCGCCAGCGCGACGATCTCCTCCGCTTCCGCAATGGTGCCGGCAATGGGCTTTTCGACAAACACAGGCTTGCCGCGCCGCAGAGCGTTGCAAACGACCGTCGAATGTTGGCTGGTCGGGACAGCAACACCCACGATATCAACGGCGTCCAATAATTCATCTTCGGACGAGCAGGCGGCACAATTGAATTTTGTTGCCGCCGCCAGCCGCTGCTTCTCATCCGTATCGTAGACGCCGACAAGCTCCGCTTCACTCATATGTGAAAGAGCATTGCAATGAAAAGATCCGAGTTTGCCCACACCAACGAGTCCAACTTTATGGACCATCATCATGCCTCCGCAGTTTAATCATTCTTTCTTTGAGCGCAATTTAGCGAATCTGTCGCTAATTATCAAAAAATTAAAGGATTTTATGAAATAAACAGAGGACGAGTCATCGTTTCATAAAGCGTCCGCAAATGAAATCCCAATGTCTCTGCACCCCTGTAATCGAAAGGACTATGCCGATGGCATCCAAAGTCGAATCATACCACGACCTCATCGTTTGGCAAAAGAGCCACGCTCTCGCCATCGAATTATTCAGAACCAAATTCAGCAAAAAGGAAAGTGAATCATTGGCAACAAAAATCAGAGAAACAGCAGCAGACGTTGCCCAGACCATTGCCATCGGTTTTCATAGACGCGGCAGGAAGCCCAAGCTTTATTATTATAGACTGTCACTCACGGCCGTTCAGGAATTGGAATATCAGCTGCTCCTCGCCAGTGATCTGGGGCTTTTAAAGAACTATGCCACACTTGAAGAAGAGAGGGAATCCATAGAGAGAATGCTCAAACGACTCATTCAATCCAACTCCCCGGCAATGGATCGACAATGATCGCCCTCGAAAGGCGGTCTTTCTTCATCTGCCCTCTCATCCTTGTCACATGAGCCGATAAAAGCCGCGCGCGGCAGAGACAAAAACAATGCCCCCTAATTTCTCGTGGCATACCAGCTGGTCTGAACGACGAGCATGACAACGGTGGCCAACTGAACGGTGATGAGAGCAATATCGCGCAGCAAATCTTCTGTCTCCAGCCTTTCCGGGACATAGACCGTATCACCCATTTCAACGATCGTGTTGCTTTTGCTCAGCATCTCGCCGGTGCCGGCTTTTTTCACTCGCACTTTACTTTTCCATGCCCCGACGTTGTAGCCACCCGCCAGTTTGATATAATAGCTCGCATCCATGTTCGGCACATAGGGAATCAGACCCGGATTTTTAACATGACCGATGACGTTGACAGCATAGTCTTTGGCAGGAACCACGATCAGATCCTGGTCGCAGAGCATGACATCATATTTTTCCTCGCCCTTTTCAAAAAGGGCGAGAAAATCTGTAGATACCAGGCCTTTCATTTCTCTCGATCGCTCGCGAAAATATGCCTTCTCTTTGCGCTCCATTTCTTGAACGGTCATGAAGGCGAGCCGGTCAAAATCGGCGTCCTGGCGATCTTCAAACGGGCGTCGGACAATATAGGCCGCATTCAGAGCGGCTTGATCTGTAAAGCCGCCGGCAATATCGATCATTTCAGCCAGATGCGTCGGATCTTTCAACAGAGCATATTCGCCCGGATAACGTACTTCGCCCTGAATTTCAATTGTCCTCTTTTTGTGGAAATTCGGCATACGGCGTATGAATACTCGATCATCCGCTCTCAGCGGTGTTGCCAGAATCTGGCCCACCTGCTCGGCATTTGACCAATCGATCTCGAGGACGATTTCTTGCGTGCGGCTTGAATTGTCGATGAAACGGGCGATGAAAATTCTTGCGGAATCCGCATCGATTGAAAATCCGTGCGCCATATCCAGCAGACAGCGGATATCATCGCCATGAACATGCTCAAAGGCGCCCGGAGTACGCACCGCCCCGCTAATGGACACTTCGCCGACCTCTTTCTGCACGGTCGGCACGACGATGACGTCGCCGTCAACAAGATAGGGATTGGCATCCAAATCGCCCGCCAGTTCGAACTTGAGCAGGTCAGCATGGAGGACGGATTTATCACGGCGCCGGACGAAAATGCTCCTCTTCGAGGCGACTTTCTCCTCCAGCTCTTCATATTCTTCCGGCGTCAATTCGACATCCGTGTCTTTGTTGGGAAGAATCCGAAGCCTGTCGTTCGGATTCTCCGGCAGCGGAAACGGCGGCGGCTTTACCACAAGTCCACCTGCCATGAAAATGGCATCCGACACGCGCGCCAGACCATTGACGCTGACGAGTCCCGGGAAATTGACGGCGCCGCTCACGGTCACCCGAAAAGTCCGCAGCTGTACGAGAGTGATGCTGATTTGTTCCGAATAGTAGACAGAACGCAATTTTTCTGTCAAGATACTTTTTGCCCTGGCCAGGATCTCTCCCGCAACCATCACGCTTTCGAGGCCCGGCAAGACGGCGTGGCCCTCGGGAGAAATCATGATCATCTGGCTCTCCTCTTGATCCCCGCCAATGACAATATTGAACACATCGCCTGGACCCACTCGGTAAACATTTTCGTCGACGGGATGTTCGATCTCCGGCGACTCGGGCAGTTGCAGGGATGCCTTTTTCGACGCATCACGTAAATCTCTCAGAGAAGATAGAGATGATAGATCCTGAACGTAAGCCGGCAATGCAATGCACAAAAGGAGCACGAGCAGATGGCGCATTCTATTCACTCCACAATTGACTCATTTGTTTATCGCTGCAAAATATCAATAATTCTTTTTGATGCCAGTCCGTCCCATAATGGAGGAATCTGTGATTTTTCGGCAAATCCGTTCATCGCCCTTTTGTAACCCGCAAGGATGTTCTCGGGTTCCATGCCGACCAATTGATTGGTGCCCAGCTCGGAGGTGACCGGCCGCTCGGTGTTCTCCCGCAGCGTCAGACAGGGTATTTTCAAAAACGTGGTCTCCTCCTGGATGCCACCCGAATCGGTCACAATCAACTTTGCCTGGCTCATCAGGTTCAGGAAAGAAAGATAGCCCAGCGGCTCTGTCAGACGGATGTTTGACATTTTTTCCATGTCATCGTCAAGATCGAGAACGGTGAGCATTTTGCGCGTCCGCGGATGAATGGGAAAAATGATGGGCATATCGGATTGGATCTCCTGCAAGGCGCAAAAGATTTTTTTCATGTTCTCGCGACTATCCACATTCGACGGTCGGTGCAGCGTCATCAGGGCATAGGCTTGTGGCGTGAGAGAGAACTGTCGCAGCGTATCGAGCGCAGCCGCTTTTTCCAAATGTTCGGCCAGAGAATCGATCATGCAATTCCCGACAAAAAAGACTCTGTCGTCGGGGATGCCTTCGTTTTTCAGGTTATCCAGACCGGACTGCTCGGTGACGAACAGATAGTCCGCGATCGAATCCGTCAGGATGCGATTGATTTCTTCCGGCATGCTGCGATCAAAACTGCGCAAGCCGGCCTCGACATGGGCAACCGGAATACGCAGCTTTACCGCTGCGAGAGACGCGGCGACCGTAGAGTTGACGTCGCCGACGACGATGATCAGGTCGGGCATTTCCTGTAAAAGAAATTTTTCCACCTTGACCAAAATTGCGGCGGTCTGTTCCGCATGCGTGCCGGAACCCACGCCCAGATAAACATCCGGCTGCGGCAATCCCAGTTCGACGAAAAATGTTGACGACATTTTTTCATCGTAATGTTGACCGGTATGCAGCAGGATGGGACGAAAAAAAGAGCAGGCCTGCATACGACGATGAATGGGCGCCATTTTCATAAAGTTGGGTCTCGCCCCAACGACATTCGCTACTTTCATATCAAGACGTACTAGAATCGAGTTCCAGCCCCCAATTTGGAAATTTTTTCGTTATTTTTAATATTTCTGGTGAGATTGCGCGTATCGACAACGGCTTTGGCGTGCTCGACAATGAAATCGGCATTGTAAACCGAATGATTGGTCGCGATGACGACGACATCAGCGGCACGCAGACTCTCAACGGTCAGGTCAACAGATTTGAACAAGGCGCCTGAAACGCGAACCTGATCGACATAGGGATCGTTGTAGCAAATATTTGCCACTTTGACGCCTCTTTGCAGCAAAAATTCCATGATCTTGAGCGCCGGAGATTCTCGAGTATCATCGACATCTTTTTTAAATGCAGCGCCCAAAATCATAATTTTGGCATCTTGAAACGGCACGCCGACATGACTCAACGCGCGACGAATTAAACCAAGCACATAAAACGGCATATTTTCATTCGTCTCCGCCGCCAGTTCAATGAACTGCGTATGAAAGTCGTATTCACGCGCCTTCCAGGAGAGATAGTAGGGATCAATTAATATGCAGTGACCGCCAATTCCCGGCCCCGGGAAAAAAGGCATGTAACCATACGGTTTGGTGGAGGCAGCTTCAATAACCTCCCAAATGTCAATGCCGCCCATGCGGTCGCACAGTCGCGCCATTTCATTGACAAGAGCAATATTGACGCTGCGGAAAATATTCTCGAGCAGCTTTTCCATCTCGGCGACTTTGGGCGACGAAACCGGAACCACCTGGTTGATAATTTGTTGATTCACCAGACATGCCAGTTCCGTGCATTTTGGCGTGACCCCGCCAACGACGACCGGCGTTGTCGCCGTGGTGAAAATCTTGTTGCCGGGATCGATTCTTTCCGGAGAAAAGGCAAGAAAATAATCTTCGCCGACCCGCAGACCGCTCTGCTCGAGGATGGGCTGCACAATACCTTCGGTGGTATCCGGGAAGGTCGTGCTTTTCAAGATCACCAGCTGGTCTTTGCGTAAGCCCGCTGCGACACCTCTGGATGCTGCTTCGATATAGCTGACATCGGGCTCCTTGTTCCTGGTGAACGGCGTCGGAACACAAATATAGATGACATCCTGATCGGCAATGTCATCATAGGTTGTTGTCGCGGATAGATAGTTGCCGGCGACCACTCTTTCCAGCTTGCTGTCTTCGACATCATCAATATAATTCACACCACTATTGATGTTTTTTATTTTCACCCCGTCTTTGTCTATTCCGAGAACTGAAAATCCTTTGCTCGCGAACTCGACAGCGAGCGGCAGACCCACATATCCCAGACCAATGACGCCAATTTTTGCTGTTTTATCCTCTATGCGTTCTTTCAGACCCATTGCGCCTCCGTTAAAGTTCTTTATTATAATTTGCTTTGTAAAACTCTCTATATTCACCGCTTTTGAGTTTTCCCCACCACGACCGGTTGTCGACATACCACTGAATGGTCGAGTTCATTGCTCGCTCAAATTTATGCTCCGGCACCCATCCCAGAGCGGTGATCTTGGCGGTGTCCACCGAATAGCGGCGATCATGACCCAGTCTATCCTGAATGAAAGTTTTGAGAGTGTGCGGCTTTTTCAGATAGGTCAAGATGAGATCTGTAATCTCTATATTCGTGCGCTCGTTGCCGCCGCCGATATTATAAACCTGCCCGGGTTTGCCATGATAAATGAGAAAATCGACCGCGTCGCAGTGATCCAGGACATAAATCCAGTCTCGCACATTTTTGCCATCGCCGTAAATTGGCAAACTTTTGTCCTCAAGCGCGTTGGTCACAAAGAGCGGAATGAGCTTTTCAGGATATTGATACGGGCCAAAATTATTTGAGCAGCGCGTGATGATGACCGGCAGTTGATAAGTGACAAAATAGGAATAGGCGAGACGATCGGCGCCGGCTTTTGATGCGGAGTAGGGGCTGGAGGGCTCCAGGATATCGGTCTCTTTGAACGAGCCATCAATAATGCTGCCATAGACTTCATCGGTGCTGATCTGGATAAACTTTTCAACGCCGTGTCGCCGCGCGGCCTCGAGCAGAATGAAAGCGCCGTAGACATCCGTTTTAATGAAAGCGTCGGGAGCGCCGATGGAGCGATCTACGTGGCTTTCGGCGGCAAAATTGACCACCACATCCGCTTCTTTCACCAGCGGATCAACTACATCCGCCTGACAAATATCACCTCTGACGAATCTATAATTTTTTTTCGTCGCAACGTCGTCGAGATTTTCAAGATTGCCGGCATAGGTCAGTTTGTCCAGATTGATGACATAGACGTCATCACCATATTTTTGAAAGAGATAATGGATATAATTGCTGCCGATAAAGCCGGCGCCGCCCGTCACGAGATATGTTTTCATGGAATTTCCTATTCTTGTTTTTCTGTCTTTTAAACGCGTTGACAGAACATCCAGGCAAGTCGAGAAATGTACAAAGCCACAGGCAAAAAGTCAATTTCTTTTATTGTTTAACGGCCTTGCGCAAAATCCTGCTAATCTACATCACATGATGAATTTTCGCAGACAAATTATAAAGCCAAATTCGATTTTCCCGGCAAATGCCATTGAATCACATCGCAATAATGTTTATATTTGGGCCCCTGTTCAAATGAATCGGTCACGAGAAGATGAAGACAAACGCGCATATCAGAATATCGTTGGCTCAAATCAATACGACGGTCGGTGATCTCGACGGTAATTATAACAAAATTATGCGGATGATAAAAGCAGCTCATAGAGAAAAGTGTCATCTTGTCGCTTTTCCGGAATTGACAATTACCGGCTATCCTCCCGAGGATCTTGTCCTGCGCAAGAGATTCATTCAAGATCAGAAAAAGATACTGGACAACATAACGCACCGTGTCGAGGATATCACCTGCATCATCGGCTTTGTCGATGACATGGACGGAATTCTCTACAACAGCGCCGCAATTCTGCAAAATGGCGCGATCAAGGCGGTTTACCACAAGATTCAGCTGCCGAATTACAGTGTGTTCGATGAGGAACGCTACTTTGAAGCGGGAGAGAGACCGCTGGTCATTTCACTCAACCATATTTTGATCGGCATCAGCATTTGTGAGGATATCTGGATTCCGGACGCTGTCACCGAGGCGCAGGCCTTTCAGGGAGGGGCTGAAATAGTGCTCAATATTTCAGCGTCACCTTTTGCGGTTGGCAAAGGCGACCAACGAATCAACCTCATGCGGCAAAAAGCCCAAAAAACGGCCGCGATTGTGGCGTATAACAATCTCGTCGGCGGACAAGACGAGCTGGTCTTTGACGGGCAGAGCCTGATCGTCGGACCTGACGGCGATATCTGGCGCACGGGCGCTGCTTTTGCTGAAGAATTGATCATTCAAGATCTGAACGTAGAGTCTGTGCGGCAACGCCGCCGTGGCATCGATTTTTTCAATGCGACCAGGAAGGCGCCGTCTTTGTCCTGCGACATCGTCGTCCTTGACCAGGAGGAGATTGGCGCGGGCGCGGTGCAAAAAATTGTGCAGCCGTCACAACGGACGATTGAAGAAGACATTTACAAGGCGATCATCCTGGGATTGCGCGATTATGTTCATAAAAACAGCTTTGAACAAGTCGTTTTCGGCCTCAGCGGCGGCATCGACTCCGCCCTGGTGGCCACTTTGGCAGCCGATGCGCTGCGACCACAGAATGTCAACTGCATCACCATGCCCTCAATTTACAGCAGCCGTGGCAGCGTCGATGATTCGCTAGAGCTCGCGGAGAATCTGGGCATCAACCTGTTGGAATTGAGCATTGTAGATATTTATGATCGATATCTTGAACTCTTGCGCGACCTATTTGCCGACCGCCAACCGGATGTGAGCGAAGAAAATCTGCAAGCGCGCATCCGTGGCACTATCGTCATGGCATTGTCCAATAAATTTGGCTGGCTTCCGCTGGCAACCGGGAACAAGAGTGAAGTGAGCGTCGGTTATTGTACACTTTATGGCGATATGGTCGGAGGCTTTGCGCCATTGAAAGATGTCACCAAGACGATGGTTTACAGACTCGTCGATTATCGCAATGACACATCCGCAAGTGCTCCGATTCCCCGGAGCATCATCGAAAAAGCGCCATCAGCCGAACTGCGTCCTGGGCAGAGAGATCAGGACAGCCTGCCGCCGTATGATGAGCTGGACACTATACTCGAGCTCTATATCGAAAAGATGCAGGGGATCGACCGCATCATTGCCCAGGGGCACGCTCCCGAGACCGTAGAGCGCGTCGCCCAGCTGGTCGATTCAAGCGAATACAAACGGCGTCAAGCGGCGCCCGGCATCAAAATTACCCAGGTGGCATTTGGCAAGGACAGACGTATGCCGATCACAAATCACTACAAAGGGATAAAAAAGACTTGACTTTTTGAATTTGAATCATTATAATCAATCAGCCTTTACAAGGCTAATCTGATTTTACCCTTCCAAACATGAAAAGCTGAAATTTCACAAGCCCGCCGGAAATTTCAGCTTTCTCTTTTTATGCCAGAGCCGGCGACTGTCCAAGCGCGACGCGGCGCCCTTTTACAAAACCGTCGGTATAATGCAGCAGAATAAAAAATAACATCGGCGACAAGAAAACAAACTTGATGAAATCGGGTGCACTGTATCTCAAAAGCCGATGGCCAATGGCGAGAAGGCGCACCAAAGGCAATAAGGGCAGCAGGGCGGGATACTTGACAAACATAACGCCCTTGAGTTTATATTTATGGCGATTGATCGCTGCACCATAGCCTAATTCGCGTTGATTTTTTATAATTTTTTTCAGGCTCGTCCGGTTCCGATGCCAGATCACCGCAGTGGGTTGATAGAACAGTTCAACTCCCTTTTCCTTCACTCGCCGACAATAGAGGCTGTCACTCCCCTTCACCTGATCGATGAAAAGACCATGCTTTTCAAACACCTCCTTCTCAATTGAAAGGTTGCAGGTTCCAAAGTGAGTATTGTCAGTTGTTTCGTGAGATTTGACGAACTCGCTGAATTCAAGCAGATAGTCCATTGTCCCGGTGAGGCTCCATGGCGTCCCGTTTCGAACAGCACCGCCGACAGCCCGAAAGCCGCGGCGATGCGAGTTCACCAATTCCTGCAGCCAGTCTTCCCTGACGATACAATCCGTGTCAGTGAACGCCAGATAGTCCCCGCGCGCCACACGAATGGCTTTGTTGCGGGCTGTGCCGGGGAATGCTCTTTCGTTCAATTCAATGACTTTGACAGATGTGTAACGCTGCCGAATGAGCTCCGCCGTGTCATCTCCTGTCGATTCAACGACGATCACTTCGTAGGCAAAATCTGTTTTTTGCCGCAAAACCGAATCGAGAGCATCAAAAATGACGTGCTTTTGGTTGTATGACGGGATGATCACCGTCGCCAATATGGAATTCTCTTGCATATCTCTTCCGTGATAATTTTTTCTACTAACTTACAATCCAACTGGCGATTGTGCGAAATAATAGATACGCAGGCAAAAAAAATGCAACGAAAATTTGCGCGCAGCATAAAAGGACGAACGAGGTTAACCCCTTTTTGTCTTCAACCACGTGCGCCCACAGGGAATCGAACCCCGAACCTCCTGATTAAGAGTCAGCTGCTCTGCCAATTGAGCTATGGGCGCAAAGTACCAAGGCGTATCAGCGGCCTTTTCGACTTGAATGTGAGGGCGCCGGGAATCGAACCCAGGACCGACGGCTTAAAAGGCCGCTGCTCTACCTAGCTGAGCTACGCCCTCAGGCATAAATGTAAATTTATTTATATAAATATTTAAATGCAATCGAAAATTTCAAAAAAGAGGCTTTTCTCCTCTTGCATCCTGCAGCTTTTTCCATAAAAATCCGGCACTGATTGCTTTTAAAATCATCGACGGAAGGAAAATCACCACTCCCGAATAGATCGTCCCCCAGAATGAAACATCTCTCTGCAAGAGAATCACAAAGCTCAAATATAACCAGATCGCTCCGCCACATAAAACCATCAGCATGCCGATCGACACGAAAATGACAGCCTTCCTCAGCGTGATGCTGCCGGCGCGCGATTTCAGCAGAGAGATGATCAGTGCGGAGAGCGGCAAAAGCAGCAGATAGCCGAAAGTCGGCTGCATGATATAGCCCAAACCGCCACCGTAGGCGAAGACGGGAAGTCCCATCAAGCCAATTGACAAATAAGCCGCCTGACTCAACGCCGCCCAGCGAGGCGGCAGCATCAAACCTGCCAGAGCAGTGAAAAATGTTTGCAATGTAAAAGGGACGGGGTAAAACGGTATCTTGACAAAAGCCCCGGCAGCGGTGAGAGCTGTCAACAGCGCAGACGTCAATAAAAGCCTGATGTCTATTTCATTCTGAGAGCTCACGCGATTTATTTGACCTTGCTTTTCTGATGACCCTTTGGTAATTTTCATGTTATGCATAATATTCAATCACAACGGCATAAAATAAAACAATATTTCAGAAAACGCATTCGCTATTTTCATCCGCTTCTTTCTTTTCTGTTGCTGTGGCGTTTGTCAGTTCATGCTGAAATGGTGGATGGCGACATCATCAAGGAATTTCACCTCGATTTTCCTCAAGACGACGCGCCCATGCAAATGATAGCTCATAAAAACCTGTCACATCCGAAAATCGGTCTGGCATTGAGCGGCGGCGGCATTCGCGGTGTGGCGCAAGTGGGAGTGCTGAAAGTTCTGCAAGAGAAGAATATCCCCATCGACCTGATCGTCGGCACCAGCATCGGCGGCGTCATCGGCGCGTTATATGCCTCCGGCTATTCGGCGGATGAAATCATCGAGCTGGCGAGAATGACGGATTGGGGATCCGTATTGTCGGACGCACCTCAACGATCATCACTTTTTTTAGGTGAAAAACAAAAACGCGGGCGCGCCTTGCTGCAGTTCAGGATGGACCATTTCAAACCAATTGTGCCGGAAGCCTATAGTCCCGGCCAAAAACTGCACACAACCTTTACAGAACTGATACTGAATGCCTGTTGCCACTCGTCTGATTTTAGCCGCTTGGAAATCCCGCTGAAAATTGTTGCCACAGACATAAAATCCGGAGCAAAGGTCATCCTGGATCACGGAGATCTCGCACAGGCCATGCGGGCGACCGTTGGCATTCCACTTCTTTTCAGTCCGGTCGAATATGATGCTTTTACTCTCATTGACGGCGGTGTGACGGACAATCTTCCCGTAATGGAAACAAGGGCAGCGGGCGTCGACATTGTCATCGCTGTTGATACAACCTCGCCGCTGCGATCTGCCGGCCGTTTGAACGCCCCCTGGGAAATTGCTGATCAGATCACGACGATCATGCAACAGGAAAATAACACCAATCAGCTCGCGGCCGCAGATTTTGCCATCACATTTAACGATCTGGATATTGTGTCGACGGATGTTGCGTCGCTGGATTTTTTATATAATGAAGGCATTCGTCGCACCGAATTGCAGCTCGCGCAGATTGTCGATGCCATTGGGCGCCGGCAAAATCAGCAGGTAGTCGATGAGGCTTTTCGCATTGATCGCATCGTCGTGCACGGTGCTGAGGAGCAGTATGTTTCTTCCTTTGTCAATTTCGACAGAAAAGATTTTTCGACAGCCGCCATCCATGATCTCTTGAGGTCGATCTATGCTGCAGGGGATATCGAAAACATTTCAGCAAAAATCATCAAAACGAACGTGCTCACTCTTGAACTTGATATCACCTTCAATCCACTGCTGAAATCGATGTTCTTTTACGGTAATTCGCAGTTTCCGACGGACTCTCTGGCGCAACATTTTTCCGCTCTCCTTGAAAAGCCGCTCAATCCTCGCAGGATGAATTCGGCGATGAAGGAGGTGATCAAGATGTACAGGCGCCGGGGTTTGTCGTTAGCCAGGATCGATAGAATCAGTTACAATCATCACGATCAATCCGCTCATGTTTTCGTCTTTGAGGGTCTCGTCAGGGAGATACGTGTGAGCGGTTTGCGCAAGACGCAAGAATTCGTCATTGCGCGCGAATTTGAGATGAAAGAAGGTGAGCTCTTCAGGCTCAAGCGCGCTCAGGACGGCATGAGCAATATTCTTGCGACGGATCTCTTCAGCGCCGTCAATCTGAGCATCGAGCGTCAATCGATCCATCACAATCTCCATTTGCACTTTGTCGAAAAGCCGTCGCATGTCGTGCGCCTGGGGACGCGTTACGATGCTGAACGAACGGCAAAAATTTTTATGGAATATGCGGATGAAAACATTCTGGGAACGGGTAATGACTTGACCTTTCATCTGCAATACGGCGGTCGTGATTTCAAAGCCTACATCGCTCATCGCGCGGACCGACTTTTTAAAAGCTATCTGACGAGTCGATTTGACGTGCATCGATTTGAAACCGCTCATTATGCTTACACGGATCTGAATCTGTCCGGCGAATATATACGTCATGCCACTGGCCTCAATATCGATTTGGGCCAGCAAATGAGTCGTTTTGGCACCCTGTCAGGACATTTACGATTCGAGGAGATCAATCTCAACGCTGTCTCCGGCTACGGCTTTGATACGGGAAGTCTGAATATCAACACTTTCGGCATGAAAACAGTCATTGACACGAGGGACAATGTGCCATTTCCGACAACCGGCAAGCATCACATCTTTTTTTACGAAATCTCATCCGGACTTGTCCTTGGTGCTGACGCATCATTTTTCAAAGTGATGAATCAACTGGCAACCTGGACCACCTACGGCGGCCGCCACACAATTTGTCCAAAGCTGATCTGGGGGACCTCGGATGCCACGACGCCGTATTCGGAACAGTTTCGCCTGGGTGGTCAGGATTCATTTCATGGCTTGCGGGAAGGACAGCTATGGGGAAAACACATGATCCTCACCAGTCTGGAGTATCGATTGCTGCTGCCCAGATTTTGGTCATTTAACACCTACGTCTCGGCACGTTTCGATCTGGGCGCCATGTGGAAAAAGATGGAAGAAATAAAAGTGACTGACTTCATCGGCGGGTATGGGGCTACTCTCGGAATAAAAACGCCGGCCGGTCCGTTCTCGTTCGCCTACGGCGAGACGACGAGAGGGCAGCGACAATTCTATTTTTCGGCCGGTTTCGATTTTTAGCTTTAGGCCCTATCAGACAAATGATTCCTGCGGCTTTACGTGAACCGAGGCGACCTCATCGCGCTGCGGAATGGCGACCACCACCATACCCTGGGTGGCGCGCCCGGCAATTTTAACCGACCTGGCCCGCACGCGTTTAACCTTGCCTTTTTTGGTAATAAAGAGTATTTGATCCTTATCCTCGACTTCCAGCAGTCCGACCAGCTCCCCCACTTTTTCCGACAGCTTGTAGGTGATGATGCCTTTGCCGCCTCGCTTGATGACGCCATATTCTGACAAGTCGCTTCTCTTGCCAAAACCGAGACTGGTGACCGTGAAGATTGTCGATTTTTTCTTCATCAGTGGCGCCATTGACACCACTCGATCGCCTGCGACAAGGGTGACACCGCGCACGCCACCGGCTGACAATCCCATATCGCGCACATCCTGCTCGGAAAAACGAATCGCCATGCCGCGCGCTGTCGCGATGATCACCTGACGATTGCCATCCGTCAGCAAGGCGCTCACGACCTCATCAGCGCCCTTCAGCGATATGACCTCGATCCCGCCTTCCTTCGTTCTGGACAGACTGGATAGCAAAATGCGTTTCACCTGGCCGTCGCGAGTACAGAACATGACGTATTGGCTGTCGTCAAATTTTACAGGGATCATGTTGATGATGGTCTCATCATTTTTCAGCTCAATCAGGCGAGGAAGCGGAGCACCATCTGCTTCACCGTTGGCAGCGGGCACAAAGCTTGTGCGCAACGGATGACAGGTTCCCTTGTTGGTGAAAAATAACAGGAATTGACCGTTCGTTGACAGGGACGAAAACAATGCAAAATCTCTGCTGCTGGCGGCTCTGACGCCCGATTTGTCATTCTCATAATCGGCGCGTGAAAAACGTCTGATCACATTGTCATGTGACAGCGTCACCACGCATTCTTCTTCCTGCATCAATTCTTTAAGGCTGCTGCTTTTGACATTTTTGCCGATGATCTGCGTTCGGCGCGGATCTGCATATTTCTCCTTCAATTCGAGCAGCTCTTGTTTCACGACCTGCATGCGCAGCGCCTTGCTGCCGAGAATAGCCTTGTACTGCTCGATGAGTTTGATGAGATCGCGATATTCCTGCTCAATTTTTTTGCGCTCCAGGCCGGTCAGGCGCTGCAGGCGCATATCGAGAATCGCCTGCGCCTGGCTCTCGGAGAGCTTGAAGCGTTTCATAAGGTTGGCGCGAGCCGTATCAACTGTGCGGGATTTTTTTATGATGGCTATGACTTCATCAATATTGTCCAGCGCAATGATATAGCCTTCCAAAATGTGGGCGCGTTTTTCCGCTTTTTCGAGTTCGAACTTTGTCCGACGCAGGACGACGTCGTGCCGGAATGTGAGGAATTCGAGCAGGACATCTTTCATGCAAAGGATTTTAGGCTGACCGTCAACCAGGGCGAGCATGATGACGCCAAAAGTCGTGGACATTTGTGTATGCTGATAAAGCTCTTTGAGCACCTTTTCGGCAGATATGTCTTTTCGCAGTTCGAATATGATGCGCATGCCCTCGCGATCCGATTCATCCCGGACTTCCGAGATCCCATCCAGTTTTTTCTCGCGCACCAGCGCCGCCACCTTTTCCTGCAGCGTCGCCTTGTTGACCTGATAGGGAATCTCGGTCACAACGATTCGCTCTCTGCCACCCCGGATCTCCTCGAAATGAGCTTTGGCGCGGACGGTGATTTTGCCGCGACCGGTTTCGAAATATTCTTTGATGCCGTCTTCATCCATAATCATGGCGCCGGTGGGAAAATCTGGACCGAGTATGTATTTGCGCAGCGATTCCGGCTTGAGCGACGGACGCACAATCAAGGCCACCAGTGCATCAACGACCTCGCCGAGATTATGGGGCGGGATATTGGTCGCCATGCCAACGGCGATGCCGGCGGCGCCATTCACCAGCAACGTTGGCAGCAGAGAGGGCAGCACGGACGGTTCCTTGAGCGATTCATCAAAATTGGGCACAAAATCGACAGTGTCTTTATCGATGTCGCGTAATACTTCCTCTGCTATTGCCTCCAGGCGCGCCTCTGTATAACGCATGGCAGCAGCAGAGTCGCCATCGACGGAACCAAAATTACCCTGGCCGTCGACCAGAGGGTAGCGCAGAGAAAAGTTCTGCACCATGCGAACCATGGTATCGTAAACCGCCGTGTCTCCGTGCGGATGATATTTGCCCAGCACTTCACCGACGATCCTGGCGCTTTTTTTATAAGCCTGATTGGGTCGTAATCCCAATTCGAGCATGCCGAAAAGCACTCGTCGATGCACAGGCTTGAGGCCATCTCGCACATCAGGAAGGGCTCGGGCGACGATCACCGACATCGAATAGTCGATGTAGGAATTTTTCATCTCCTCTTCGATGAGCACAGGAATAATTCTGCCATTGCCATTTGTCATCTATAGTAAACCTTTCAACATCTAAATATCGAGATTACGAACATATTTTGCATTTTCCTCGATGAACTGTCGCCGCGGCTCGACCTGATCGCCCATGAGTTTTGAAAAGATCATATCCGCTTCAAATGCTTCATCAATCGTCACCTGCAACAATGTTCGATTTTCCGGATCCATGGTGGTCTTCCACAGCTGCCCCGGATTCATTTCTCCCAAACCCTTGTAGCGCTGCAGGGTGAATTTTTCCTTGTCGCTTTTCGCCTGCTTTTTTGCGAGTTCTTCGCGCTCCTCTTCGTCGTATAAATAGATCTCCTGCGATCCTTTTTTGTATCGATAGAGAGGCGGCTGGGCGATATAGAGGTGACCTTTGTCGATCAACTCGCGCATATGGCGAAAAAAGAACGTCAGCAACAGCGTGCGTATGTGGCTGCCGTCGACATCGGCGTCCGTCATGATGATGATTTTTTCATAACGCAAGCGCTCTAACGAAAAATCGTCACGGCCGATGCCGCAGCCGAGGGCGGCGACAATGGTCCTGATTTCTTCATTGGCCAACATCTTGTCGACGCGGGCTTTTTCAACGTTGAGAATTTTACCGCGCAAGGGCAGAATGGCCTGGAATCGCCGGTCCCGGCCCTGCTTGGCGCTGCCACCGGCAGAATCGCCTTCCACGATGTAGAGCTCGGTCTTGGCGGCTTCTCTGAGTGAGCAATCTGCCAACTTGCCGGGCAACCCTTCGCTTTCAAGGGTCGTTTTGCGGCGGGTGAGTTCGCGCGCCTTTCGCGCCGCCTCACGCGACCTCGACGCTTGCTTGCACTTTTCAATGATCTTGCGAGCCTGCGACATGTTGTTCTCGAGCTCACGGGTGAGACCCTCATTGACAACCGATTCTACAATGCCCTTGATTTCGCTGTTGCCCAGCTTGGTTTTTGTTTGCCCTTCGAATTGCGGTGCCGGATGTTTGATACTGATAACCGCTGTGATGCCTTCGCGCACATCATCACCAGTGAGTGTGGCTTCGTTGTTCTTCAACAGTTTGTTCTTGATCGCGAAATTATTCAATGAGCGGGTGAGACCGGTTTTGAAGCCAACAAGATGAGTACCACCCTCGATCGTATGTATATTATTGACGTACGAATAGGTGCTCTCGCTGTAAGAATCGGTGTAGGAAAGGGCTATTTCAACCGGAATTCCGTCTCTCTCATCTTCAATGTAAAACGGCTTTTTGGTGATGCTGACGCGATTTTGATCGAGATACTCGACGAACTGAACCAGGCCACCTTTGTAGCGAAAAGTCTTTTCCTTCTTTTTAATTTCATCTTTGATGGTGATTTTCAGTTCTCTGTTCAAAAACGCCAGCTCGCGCAACCTTTCAGACAAAATTTCAAAACTAAACGTACGCTTTTTAAAAATCTGACTGTCCGGCATAAAACGCGTTTTGGTGCCGGTCGTCTTTCGTCGACCGATCACCCGCACCGGCATGACCGGGACGCCGCGTTCATAGCTCTGACCCCAGACCTTGCCATCGCGAGTCACCTCCACCTGCAGCCATTCAGAAAGAGCGTTCACTACTGATACGCCCACACCATGCAGACCACCGGACACTTTGTATGACTTTTTATCAAATTTGCCACCGGCATGCAGCATAGTCATGACAATTTCAAGGGCCGATTTATTCTCACCGGGATGAATATCCACCGGAATGCCGCGACCATTATCCGTGACGAGGACGCTGCCGTCCCCGCACATTGTCACTTCAATTTCAGTACAATAGCCGGCGAGCGCCTCGTCAATACTGTTATCGACGACTTCATAGACCAGATGGTGCAATCCTCTGGATGAGACATCGCCAATGTACATTGCCGGGCGTTGCCGCACAGCATCCAGGCCTTTCAGAACCTGAATATTTCTGGCATCATAGCTTTCAGTTTGTTCCATATGCACTGTTCGAGAATTAGATGAATCGTATATCTGTGATTATATTTTCGCCCACCTGGCGGGCGATGCGTTCGAGAATTTTTTGTTTCTGAAAAAGCAATTCGGTGCGCCACGTCATGCTGTTCACTTTGACATAAAGAATTCCTTCAAAGACTCGTTCGGCCTGTGATATTCTGGCAATATTTTCACCCACAATAGCGGGCCACATTTTGACCACCTTGACCTGATCGATGCGTTTTTCAAAACCCAAATCTTTGATCAAAAAGCGAAGTGATTCGCTGATATGCTTTGGCGGACGTCCCATGATCAAACTCGATTTATTTTGCCATTTTCGACCATAAAAGTTGTCTGGTCACCGAGAGAACCCGCATTCAACATCCCGGCATAGTCCAGCGACGTGCCGGTGATGAATATTTGGCTGGCGCGATCGAAAAGACCAAGCGCCTGCAGACTTCGCTGGTTATCCAATTCTGCGTAGAGATCGTCCAGCAAGAGTATCGGGCGATTTTCGGTTCGTTTGTAGAGAACCTGAGCCTCTGCAGCTTTCAAACTGACGAGGGCGCTTTTGTGTTCGCCGCGCGAGCCAAATTTTCTCAGCTCGTTATCACTGATGTAAAATAAAAACTCGTCGCGGTGCGGTCCGACAACTGTCTTGCCCTGTCTCCTTTCGACAGAGGCGGCGCGTTTCAGAGCCGCCTGCAAATGATCTGCCACATGCTCACGGTGCTGAAATTTGACACTGGGATGATAGGCAATCCGGAACGTCCATCGTTTGCTGGTCATTGCCGAATAAAAATCTGCCAGATAACCATTCAACTCATCGACCATGACCGAGCGCGACACCATCAATCGCGCGCCCGACTGGACGAGCTGCTCATCCCACACATCAAGCGTGCTGTTTTCAGCCGCGCCTGCCAGAATTGCGTTACGCTGTTTCAATACCTGGTCATACTGTTTCAGATCATCCAGGTACCGGCTCGAGCTTTGCGATAATAGTACATTAAAAAAGCGACGACGCTGAGCAGGCGGGCCGCTGGTGATTTCATAATCGTCCGCCGATAAGACGATGATCGGGAAAAGCCCGATGAGCCTGGAAAACTGCGTGAGTCGTTTGCCATCGATCTTGATTTGCTTGCCGTGTGTCACGTCATATGTAATGCCAACGTGATGAGAAATACGCTCATCTAAAAATTCACCTTCGATCAGATAGTACTCTTGCGAAAATGGGACCAAATCAATCTCGTCGCGAGTCCGGAAGCTTCTGGCTAAACAAAGGAGATAGATGGCTTCGATGAGATTCGTCTTTCCCTGGGCATTATCCCCGAAAATGTAATTTCGATGCGGGCTATATTCAACTGTTGCCGGCTGTAAATTTCTAAACTTTTGAATCTCCAAACGATTGAGGAACATGATCTGCTTTCGACGGCGCGTCTTTTAATCGTTTCGAGGTTCTTCCTCACTAATACGAATGGGCATCAGCAACATTGTTATTTCTTCACGATCCGGTTGCTCGGCCGGACGAATGATGGCCGCGCTGCCGCTGTCCTTGAGATCAAAGATGACCTCTTCGGTATCAATGTGACGCAGAATGTCGAGCAAATAGGTCGAGTTGTAGCCGATCTGCAGCCACTCGTTCGAGAAGGTCCCGGGAATGGATTCCTTGGCTTCGGCGCCAAATTCAATATCTTCAGAATGAATAGTTATCTCCTCCGGCGACAGCACCAGCCTCACCTGGTTTGTCAAGGAGCTCGAAAAAATGGAGACTCGCCGCAGCGTCGAGATCAACAATTCCCGATTCACACGCAGCGTTTTATCATTATTGTCCGGTAATACGCGTTCATAGTTCGGATAGGTTCCGCTGACAAGCTTGGAATAGATGACCGCTTTTTCGAGGCGGAAGACCACGTGATCCTCACCGATTTGAATATTCACCTGATCGGCGTTTTCAATATTTCGCAGCATCAAATAAAGTGCTTTGGTCGGAACGATCATCTTCACCCGCTGTTCAACCGCCTGGGCGCGAAAATCTTTATAGACGACCTTTGCCAGGCGGTGGCCATCGGTGCCGACGAAAATCAGGTTGGCATCGATCAGCTCCACATTGATGCCGGTGAGAGCCGGACGAAGTTCATCATTTGACACCGCAAAGATTGTTTTATTTGTCATCTCGGCCAGCTGCGCGCTGTCGATCCAGAAATTGTGCTCGCTCTCTTCAACTGTGATATTCGGAAAATCTTCGCGCGGTTGTGTGGCGATCTTGTATTCACCTTTTTCTGTCTTTAGCACCAGTCTGTCGTCTGTATCAGAGATGATATGAATGGGAACATCAGGAAGCTCGCGCACAATCTCGACGAGTAATTTAGCCGGCACCGCGACGGCGCCCTGGTCTGTGCTGTCAACGTTCAGCGAATGGGTGACGGATATCTCCAGATCCGTGCCGGTCAAGCGAAGCTGACCCTCCTGCAACTCCATGAGGATGCATGTCAATATCGATATCGTGGTTTTTTGCGGGACAACACCGACAACTTTATGAAGGGCTTCATAAAGCTCTGATTTGGAGATGGTGAAATTCATGCAAGCCTCCTAACTTTAAGCCAATTTCTGATAGATCAAGTTAGGTAAATATTATACCATTTTCAAGTTTTTTTAAAGTCGAATTGGATTAAAAATAACCAGTTGCGGATGATCCCTGTTCGGGACTTTCAGAGCTGGGCGATTTCTATCTTGTTTTTGATTGCCTCCACCTGTTCGCGGAGCTGGTTTTTCTCCATCATGTGCTCGACAACGGCTATGGCATGAATGACCGTGGTATGATCACGTCCGCCGAAATGCAATCCGATTGTTTTGAGAGAGCTGTCGGTCAATCTTTTACACAAATACATGGCGAGCTGGCGCGCCTGAGCAATTTCTTTTTTCCTGGTTTTTGCGCGCATCATGTCATCCGGAATGCCGAAATAGTCGGCCGTGGTTTTTTGGATGAACTCGATGCTGATGGCTCTCATCTGCGGCAAACAGACATCCTTGAGCAGTCGCTTGGCTAAATCGAGCGTGATGTCCACACCTTTCAGAGAAGAGTAAGCCAGGAGCCGGATGAGGGCGCCTTCCAGCTCGCGGATGTTCGAGGTGATGTTCGTGGCGATGAACTGGAAAATTTCACCCGGCAACTCGAGGCCGTTTTCCTCGGCTTTTTTCTGCAAAATCGCCTGGCGCGTTTCCAAATCCGGCAACTGGATATCGACAACCAATCCCCATTGAAAGCGGGAGATCAGTCTCTCCTCGATGCCGTTCAACTCTTTTGGCGGTCGATCCGAAGAGAGAACAATCTGTTTTCCTTTGTTGTGCAATGCGTTAAAAGTATGAAAAAATTCGTCCTGCGTCCTCTCTTTGTTGCTGAAAAATTGAATATCATCAACAACCAGTAGATCGGCATTGCGATAATAGCTGCTGAACTCGGTGGTTTTGTTCTTCTGAATGGAATCGATAAAATCCATGGTGAATCGCTCGCTGTCAACATACAGGACGCGATTGACCACGCCGTTCTGTATCGCCAGATTGCCGATCGCCTGAATGAGATGGGTCTTGCCCAATCCGACGCCGCCATAAACCAACAACGGATTAAAGGTCGTGCCGCCCGGAGATTTCGCCACCGTCATGGACGCGGCCTTGGCAAATTTATTGCAATCTCCCTCGACAAAGCTGTCAAAGGTGAAGCGTTCATTAATATTCGATTGAACTTTGGCTTTCGGGGATACTTTCTTCATTGATGGCAGCTGCATGGATTGAATGGATGAATCTATGATGACCGAGTACAGCAATTTGGCGGCTGGTCCGAGCACTTTAGTGATGGCGCTATTCAAGACGACGCTGTAATGACCTTCCAGCCATTCATAAAAAAATTGACTGGGGACCTGAATGGTCAAAGTGGCGCCTTCCAATTTTGCCGGTTTGATGGGCTTGAACCATGTGGCGAAGCTGTTGCCATTCACTTCTTTTTTAATATTTTCCAGGATACCCGACCACAGTTGATCAATCTGTCGACTCATTACCTTCCTCATTCTTTCACTGCGCTTGTGTCAAAGCCGCTTTAAACCAAATAATTTTAACAGCTTTAATATACTATCAACATCTTGTATACCTGCTTCGAGAATCACTAAAAATAGAGAAATTTCAAGTTATCCACAAAATATCATACTTTTCCACATAAACAACATCCCTCGTCGAGAAAAGACAAGTAATTATTTTTTAAAAAATTAGAGCAAATTAATTATTCGAGTTATCCACAGCAAATATTTCAACACGAAAAATAGCTGTTTTTTCTCGGCAGAGTTTATGGGGTTATCCACAAGTTCCTATTTATCCACTCTGCTACTTAAATTTAGCAAAGAAGAATGTAATAGCAAGATGAAATATGAAAAAAATGAAAATATTCCAGCTTTTTGCCGGCACGCAAAAAGAGATTTTTATTTCTTGCATTCGTTTTCTGTTGTTAATATATTTGCTGCAGTTGTCACCAGATGTCATGACATGGCTGTTCATCCATTCACCTTCCGGCGAGCATCCCCGGTGATATTTTGAAAAGGGCTTATTCATGGTCATAAAAAGTGTCTATGTGCGAGCGTTCAAGTCGATCTATGAGATGACATTGAACATGAATCAAAAAATAAACGTCATGATCGGCGCCAATGAGAGCGGCAAAACAAACGTCCTCAAGGCAATAGAGGCGTTTCGTCCTGATGTGCCATTTGATAACAGCCTCACCTGTCAATACTCCAACAACTACTATATGGGAAAATGCCCGGAAATTGCCATCGAATTTTCCGGCATCACCAAAGAGAACCGGCAAAAACTGGTGCACATCTCGGACGTATTCAAAGATGTGGAAAGTTTTCAAATCCGCCGCGATGCGCCGGAGCTCACCGATTATCATTTGGTCATCGGCGATCGAGAAATTGAAAACATCAACATGAATCAGCTGCTGAAAATATTGCCCAAAATCATTTACTTTAGCAATATCCCATTGCTGAAAAATAAAGTGGACTATGACAGCCTGATCTCTAACAGCTCGGCATTTTTAACCGAAAAGAATCTTTTGAAAATCGGCGGCATTGAAGACTATGAGCTGCTTTTCGAGGACAGCTCGCGCGGGCGGCGCGCAGCAGAGGAGGCCAGCCGGATCATCAGCGAACAGATTCGTCGCGTCTGGTCGCAGGAGGACACGATTGAAATCAAACTCAATGTCAACGGACGCGTGCTCTACATCGACTTTGCCGACGCAACGACTGTCCTCGATACGCCCGAATCGCGCAGCCTGGGCTTTCGCTGGTATCTTTCTTTCTATGTGAACTTTATTTCACAGACCTTCGAAGGACGATCGAACGAATATATCTTTCTCATCGATGAACCGGGCATCCACCTGCATCCGGCCGGACAAAAAGATCTGATTCATGTCCTCGAAGATCTGTCGATCAAAAACCAGCTCATATATACAACGCACTCCCCTTTTCTCATTGACCGAAATCATCCGGACCGCGTCTTCCTCATCGAAAAAGACAAGACCGGCACCAAAGTCGA
>JAFGJB010000315.1 GCA_016929295.1 Candidatus Zhuqueibacterota bacterium
TATCCCAAAGCATGGTACGTGCCGATCGATATCAACGACACAGAGCTGGCGCAGAAAGCCTTGTCGTGGACCTATGCACAAGGCGTCACAGCGGCGATTCCGCCCGGAGAGCCGATGTTCTGGGATCACGCTTTTCGCATCGCCGCCAATGTGTCCGAGTTGTCCGAAAGTGATATTGAACAATTGCGCCAAAAAGCGGACGGGATTGAGCTGCCAATTTTTCCAGAAATATAGCTTGTCATTACAGCCTCTCGCCAAGCGACCGCAAATGCTCACGTCGAGGCCATCAAAGAGCCATTTTACCGCGACCATGTGACATTCGCGATCGCTTTAATGGCGCCGCATCGCCAGGGGACGCTGGCATTTACATGGCAAGCTCATTGAAAGACGATAGCGGCTGCGTAGCCAATCAGACTTTTCCCATATTTAATCCACATATAGCCGCTCTCTCCCCAATCGGTCCCCCAACTGTTCTTTAAAATCCAGGTGCCCTTCGAGTCATCCCAGCCAACGAGGATAACCCCGTGATTCGGCTCTTTCTGGCCGTCGCAATTGAAAAAGCCGCCAGTTTTGGCTTCGTCTTTGTCGAAGACGCCACCGGTATAGGACTGAAAGGCCGTTCCCACGTAAACCGCCGAGCATACCGGCCCATAATTAAAGATGGCATCCTTTATATCTTCGACGCTTGGAATTGTGTTCTCGCCATCAATATAACTCCAGCCGCCTAATTGAAACGGATAATTATATGGCCCGCCGCAGGGGACATCGGATGCTACATAGCCAAAATCTGCCTCCAGCACAGTGCCCGGATTCATGAGCATATCATGCGCCCAAAATCCTCCGTTACAACCCCAGTCCCACTCGTTACAAGAGACCAGATGCTGTTCTGACAAATCTTCTACTGTATTCTGTTTGATCATGAGCAGAGATTCGAAGGTGCCAATCGTCGCAAAAGCCCAGCAAGCGCCGCAGCCTTCCTGATCTCGAACATCCGACACGCCATTCTGCTCGCGCCAGTCCCACTTTACCGGCAGTGACATGGATTCTGCTCTGAGCATTGTCGGACGTATCGATTTGATGTTTCTGTCCTTGGCGGTTGACAACCAATCAGCCGGAACTCGCAGGCCGCAGAGCTCGGACAGAGTAAAGTTGTGAGCCGAATTGTAGCCCACCGTAAAAGAATAGTTCCTGTTGGCAATTTCTCGTTCAAGTTGCTGCAGTTGAGTTTGAATCGCCTGGCGAGAGAGGCTCTCGTCCGACTGTTGACCGAAAACGATAATAATGATAAAAAGAGCAAAAAACAGCGGCGCTATTCTGTTCAGCTTCATGGTGAACCTCCAAAGTTTGATTATAAATAGTAAATTTCCCAGCAAAGCACAAGCATTTTTTCAATCCTGCTGCAAGATGACATTTATTCCCCGGCATCTTCGAGTTCCTCGCTGCTCTTCATCACTCGTTCACGCTCATCTCTAGATGATGAATCCGGCATCTCCTTTTCCATTGTCCAGCCGGTGTATCCCAGAATAATCGAAATGATCGGATTCAACAGATTCAAAAAAGCCCAGGGAAGATAAGCAAAGGGATGGACGCCCAGCGTCGCCCACATATAGGCGCCGCAGGTGTTCCATGGCACCAGCGCTGAGCTGAGGGTGCCGCCATCTTCTAGCGCCCGCGACAAATTCTTCGCTTTGAGTCCTGCTTTTTTATACGCTTCGCGATACATGCGGCCCGGCACAACGATGGCCAGGTATTGATCCGGCGCAATGATGTTCATGCCAATGCAGGTCAAAACGGTTGACGCCACCAGTCCGCCGGTTCTTTTCGCCATCTTTAATATCCGGCGCGCAATGGCTGTGAGCATGCCGGTTTTTTCCATGACGCCGCCGAATGCGAGGGCGCACATGATGAGGGCGACGGTCGACATCATGCTTTGCATACCGCCGCGACTGAGCAGCGCATCAACGGATGTCACGCCGGTAGTCGACACATAGCCATTTTGGGCAGCCGTCATCACTTCGGCCAGGCCGATGTGTTGAAAAATGACCGCACAAAGCCCGCCGAGAAAAGCGCCGCCGAGCAGCGCCGGCAGCGCCGGAATTCGCAATATGACCATGGCGATGACAAGCGCGGCCGGCAGAAGTAAAAGCGGATGGATGTTATAGTGTGCATCAATTGTCGTCAAAATTTGATCGATGCTCTGGCGCTGCAGTTGATCGCTGCTGTAGCGCAGCCCCAGCACAGCATAGAGCGAGAGCGCAATGATCGTGCTGGGGCCGGTCGTATAGAGCATGTGGCGGATGTGGCTGAAGAGATCGGCTCCGGCAATAGCGGGCGCCAAATTTGTCGTATCCGACAGGGGCGACATCTTGTCGCCAAAGTATGAGCCGGAGACAATCGCGCCGGCCACCATTGGCGCGGGAATGCCGAGTCCCTGGCCAACGCCGATGAGAGCAATGCCGACCGTGCCGGCGGTCGACCACGAGCTTCCCGTCGCCAGGGAAACAAGAGCACAAATCACGCATGATGCCAGCAGAAATATCGATGGCGACAAAATATGCAGACCGTAGTAGATCATGGTCGGCACGATGCCGCTGATCAGCCAGGCACCGATGAGGATGCCGATGACCAGCAGGATCAGGCACGCCTTCAGGGCAATAGCGATGCCCTGCACCAGGCCGTCTTCAATGCTCTTCCAGGTGTGGCCAAGATACAGGCCAACGAGCGAAGCGACGACGCTCCCGCCAATGAGCGGAATATGCGGAGTGCCGCCGAACTTGATGTTCAATGCAAGGAACAAAATGATGCTAAAAACCGGTAGAACCGCTTGCAGGAGAGTTGGTTGCCGAGGGGATTTTTTCATTCATGGCCCTTTTATGTTGTCATCTTTTATACTAATGAATTCGACAGAAAAGAAAAAGTACTTTTAATTATTTGTTTTATATTGTTTACCGACCAGACTCACGGGAATTTTCATTTGACATTTTGCCTATAATACGCTATATTTTGAGGTTGTGTCTTTTACGATTTCATACTGCGCGGAGGAAAATAATCTATGCAAAAAAGTCACATGGCGAAGATTGTTCTCGTACTCGTTTTACTCATCGCTGCCGGGTTTTCGCTCTATCCTACATTCCAACTCTCCGGATTGCACAGAAAAGAGAGTGAACTCTTTGGCAAGATCGAAAGTCTGACCGGACTCAACAAGATCGATATTGATGCAGGTCTGACTGCTGGCGATCTGGAGGCCAATATTCGTCAAGCTGTGAGTGGTGATAGTTTAGGTGAGGCCCTGGCGAGCGCTGTCGAACTCTTGGATTTGAGCGCTAGAATCGAAAAAATCGAAAAGCGGGCCATCAAACAAGGTCTGGATTTGCAGGGCGGAACCTATCTCGTCTATGAAGCTGACTTGCCGCAATTGCTGCGAAACCTGGCCAAGAACAAAGATGACCGTCTTGAGGATATTATAAACGCGACAAAAAATAGCGTCGAGGAAGAAGGCGCTGACTTTTTTACGGTTCTGGAACAAAATTTCAAATCGCGCAATATTGAAATGAACCGATATTTTGGTCGCAAGGGGGAGACAAATCAGGATATCATTCGAGAGCTCGATGATGAATCCCAGGATGCGGTCAATCGCACGCTCGAGGTGTTACGAAATCGCATCGACCAGTTTGGCGTCTCGGAACCATCCATCACCAAACAAGGCGCCAATCGCATCATTGTCGAGTTAGCCGGAGTGACGAGCATCCAGCGCGCGAAAAATGTCATCAGTTCAACGGCGCAGCTCGAGTTCAAGCTGGTGCAGGAACCCGAGCTCATCTGGTCCATTCTCGATGACATTGATCGGGTGATGCGCGTGAAGCAAAAGGGCGACGCGCTCGCAGATAGCGCGACGACGACGGCCAAATCGGATACCATACAATTTGCAGATGGCAAGACAGCGCAGGAAGAAGAGGTGTCATTAGACGACCTCTTTGGTGAAAAGACAGAAGAGGTGAAAGAAGACACGACGCTCCTCGTCGATCAAAACACATTTTCCGAAAAACCTTTCACGGCGCTCCTGCGGCAGATCCCGGGAGGCGGTTATATTGCCATACCGCTGCAAAACGTTCGGGCGGTGCAACGCATCATCAACCTCCCCGAGGTTCAGGCTGTCGTTCCCAGCGATGTGCAATTCCTCTTCGGCACAGAGCCCTTTGTCTACGGTGAAGATCGGTTTGAAAAATTATACTTGACCAAAAAAGAGCCCGAGTTGTTGGGAGAAATGCTCTCGGATGCCAGCGTGCAAATTTCCAGTGGCACGCAGTCGCTGGCTGCGGGCGCACCCTATGTCAGCATGGAGCTGAACAACGAAGGCGCCAAGATTTTTTCCAAAGTCACAGGCATGAATATTGACCGCCAGTTGGCCATTGTGCTCGACGGCAAAGTCGCTTCGGCGCCGGTCATTCAGACCAAAATCACCGCCGGCAGCGCGATGATCGAGGGCACCTTCACCATGGAAGAGGCGCAAGATCTGGCGCTCATCCTGCGCGCCGGCGCTCTGCCCGCGCCGCTCTATTCCATCACCGAAAACACCGTCGGCCCTTCACTGGGATTGGATTCTGTCAAAAGAGGCACAAATTCTGCCGTCATCGGATTGGCGCTCGTCGTCCTGTTCATGATCATTTATTACAAGGCAGCGGGCATCGTCGCTGATTTTGCATTGATATTGAATATAATTTTCATCTTTGCGGTGATGGCCGGTTTTCATGCGACGCTGACGATGCCCGGCATCGCCGGCATCATCTTGACCGTGGGCATGGCGGTGGATGCGAATGTGCTCATTTTTGAACGCATTCGCGAAGAGCTAAAATCCGGCAAGACGATTCGAGCGGCCATTGACGCGGGTTACGGTCGCGCCTTCACCACCATCCTCGATGCCAATATCACCACCCTGATCACGGCGATTGTGCTTTACAGCTTTGGCACCGGCCCGATAAAAGGTTTTGCGCTCACCCTGTCGATTGGCATCATCGCCAGCATGTTCACCGCCATCGTCGTCACGCGCTTGATATTTGACATTATCACCTCACGTTATGCGATTAAAAAACTGAGCATTTAATAACAACCGATCTTTTTTCTGAGGAGATGGACACAGAATGCAGTTCTTCCAAAATACTCATATAGATTTTGTCGGTATTCGAAAGATTGGATACATTTTTTCGGCCATCTTGATTGTGGTCGGACTTGTCTCACTTGTCATACACGGCGGTCCCCGCATGGGAATCGATTTTACCGGTGGAACGTCTTTAGATTTGGCGTTTGAAAAGGATGTGAGCGCGAGCGAGTTGCGCAATTCTCTCAGTGACATTGGCTTTGGTGGCGCGGAAATCAAACAGGTCGGCTTGAAAGAGGCGAATGAATTCATCATCCGCGTTGAAAAGATGGAAGAAGGCACCGAAGCCGGGCAGGTGATCGAAGCGGAATTGGCCAAGGATTTTCCTGACAATAAATATGAAATCAAATCGGTATTAGAGGTGGGCCCCAAGATCGGCGGCGAGCTCGGACGCGCCGCCATATTGGCCGTACTGATTTCGCTGCTTGGCATTCTCATTTATATCAGCTGGCGTTTTGAATTCAAGTTCGCCACCGGAGCAGTCATTGCGCTTTTCCACGATGTCATCATCACGCTGGGCATTTTTTCCTTGCTCAACCTGGAAATTTCGCTCGCCGTTGTGGCGGCCTTTTTGACGATCGTCGGCTATTCGATCAACGACACAGTCGTTGTGTTTGACCGGATTCGCGAGAATCTCAAAGTTATGCGGCGTGAGGCATTGCCGACTATCATCAATACGAGCCTGAATCAGACAATCAGCCGCACGATCATCACGTCACTGACTACATTGATCGTGGTCGTCGTGCTGTTTCTGCTTGGCGGCGAGGTGATTCATAATTTCTCCTTCGCTCTGATCGTTGGCATCATTATCGGGACCTATTCCTCCGTTTTCATCGCCAGCCCGATTGTTCTGGAGTGGCAAAGCCGGATGGATGAGAAAAAAGGTAAAGGTGTGCTGTTGCACAAATCTCGCTAACGAAGCGACGAGGAACAAATTATGGATGTTGAACAACGCGAACAGAATGATATCATTGTACTGGGGCTCTCCGGCGACGTCATCGCCGGGCCGGACGCGAGCAAGGTGAATGACAAGCTGCACGAACTGGCCGAGCGCGGCAAGACCAAAATTGTCGCAGATCTGTCACGGGTGAGCTGGATGAACAGCTCAGGGCTAGGCATTTTGATCAGCGCCTTGACTACCATTCGCAATGCCGGCGGGGAACTGAGACTGGCCGCTGCAACTGATAAAATCAGGAATCTGTTGACGATCACCAAGTTGACGAACGTCGTCAAATTGTATGATACTGTTGACGAAGCCGTAGCCGATTTTTAATCTGCAATCGTCGTACGTTGAAAATATTCAGCTCCGGATCTTTTTCGAGGTTCGGAGCTTTTATGTGTAAAGGAGTCCAAATGGCTGTCTCTGTCATTGTTGGCGCTCAATGGGGTGATGAGGGAAAGGGCAAAATCGTCGATCTTTTGAGCGAAAAGATGGATGTGGTCGCCCGCTATCAGGGAGGTCCGAATGCCGGCCACACAGTCGTGGTCGATGAGAAGGAGATCATTCTGCATCAGATTCCATCCGGCATCCTATGGCCGCACACGATGTGCATCATCGGCAATGGCGTCGTCATCGATCCGGAGGTTTTTTTGCACGAAATGGCCTTCGTACAAAATCGCGGCATAGCGATAGACAACAGACTACTCATCAGCGATCGCGCCCATTTAATCTTGCCCTACCATCGCTCTCTGGACAGGGTCAGGGAAAAATCCCAAGGCCTGAAAAAAATAGGCACGACCGGCCGCGGCATTGGTCCATCCTATGTCGATAAAATCGCGCGAGTCGGCGTGCGCGTATGCGATCTGCTGGACGCCCGGGCGCTCGCAGCGCGCATTGGCGACACTCTCGGCGAGCATAATCGAGTGCTCGAATCCATCTATCACGTTGAGCCGCTGAATGCCGATGACATGGTGCAGCAATGCTTGCATTTCGCCGAAAAAATAGGGGATTGTATCACGGATACATCCGTTTACCTCGATCGGGCGATCCGGGCCGGAAAAGAAATTCTGCTCGAAGGAGCTCAGGGTACAATGCTCGATATTGACTATGGCACCTATCCGTTCGTGACGTCCTCCAATCCCTCTTCCGGCGGCGCGTGCGTCGGTCTCGGTCTGAGTCCGAAAAAAATTGACCATGTCATCGGCGTCGTCAAAGCCTACACTACCAGAGTCGGCATGGGGCCCTTTCCCACAGAGTTTGATGAAAAATTCAGCGAGCACATACGACAGCTCGGCGGCGAATTCGGCGCGACGACCGGACGCCCGCGCCGCTGCGGCTGGTTTGACACGATCGTCGTCGAAAATGCTGTGCGCATCAACGGCCTGACCAGCCTGGTCATCACCAAACTGGATGTTTTGGACTCGCTTGCAGAAATAAAAATTTGCGTGGGTTATGACTATAACGGTAAAATCTATGAACATTATCCGGCGGACTTGTCGACGCAAGAAAAAGTCCTTCCCATCCTGGAATCGCATCCAGGGTGGCTCTCATCAACAAAACAAGCGAAAACATGGGATGAACTGCCAGGGAATGCGCAAAAATACCTGCTCCGCATCAGCGAGCTCACCGGCGTAAAAATCAGCATCATCTCTGTTGGACCGGATAGAAATCAGACGATCGTCTTGCCGTCATGAAGGGCGCAGCTCAGTCGACAGGCGCCTTTTTTCTTTTGAATGAAGAAAACAGCCGGATGAGAAACGCCTTGATCTTTAGCCAGAATCCCTTTGGCGTCGGCTTGATCAGACGCTCTCTTTTTTGCAAATAGGACTGCTTTTCTTCCTCGGTCAGTTCCTTGCGACCGATATTCTCGTGGTATTCCCACTCTATTTTCTTCAACGGATTTTCACCAACCGTCACTATTTTCACCTCGATCGTTTCCCAGCCCAGCGTCTTGCAGGCGTGCAGACGACGATAGCCGCTCAAGAGCTCATACTCCTCGGAAATGACAATGGGCTGAATGAGCCCAATCTGATTGATCGATTGAGCCAGCTCTTCAATATCTCCTTCGTCCATGCGAATACGATCTCGAATGACTATATCGTCAATGGCCACTTTCATGCAAATCCTCCGTTCGTCGGTTGACAGTCCGTTCTCTATACATTGCTTCGCTTTTAATAACTCGTCAAGTGGGCGTAAATATTTCCGGCGAATGGATTTTTGTTCATTATTTTCGCCAATTCATAGGATAGACTTTTGAAAGTAAAAGGTCAGTTTCTGGTAGCTGCGATGATAGGAATGTTTCATTAACATAGTATCTCGGTGGTTTGGATATTTTTGGTTGCGGCCGAAGGCCGCGCCAAGCCTTTCCATGTGACGTGGTCAAATGCAGGTGTCCGACATATTTTTATAGGTAGACTGTTACTGGATAGGGAGGTGAATGCATGGACGCTCTTGTTGACTATATTATAGAGCAGTACCGCAAGGGGTTTTCCCTCAGCCGCATCAGGACGTCCCTGCGCGCGGCAGGGCATGAGGTCGAGCAGGTGGAGGAGGCAGTAGATCACGCCATGCGGCGCAGGCTGCACCATCACGCGCTCCTTGTGGCGACGGTCATCGTCATGGCTGTGGGCCTTGTCGCGATCTCAGGACGGCTGGGAGGAGACATCGAACCAGCATTTACCCAAAGCGAGATACCCACGCTTGAGATCAAGCACCTGCAGGCGACCATGCCGGTCCCCCGCAACAGGGAGGAATGCGACAGCTATGTCACGGCCCTGGAGCGGCAGGTCTGCATGGAGAAATACCATACATTGACGCCGCACTATTACCCTGAAGCATTCGTCGAGGGATGATGCTGCAGCGAAAGTTTTAGAAAGTTTTATAAGGATGCGTCACAAAAAGAACGGCATGGATGTATCCACATCGTCACGACATACGTTGCTGAAACTGGTCTTCTGGTGCTTGCTTGTCATCCTTTTCTCGGTCAGCGCCCTATCTGTTGGCGATGACAACAGTGGATGCGTTTGTGAACCGACTCCTTGTGACAGTGATTCTACGGCATGCACGACGTATTGCCACCGTGGGTATTGGATTCCCGGGGGCAACGGTGGCTATCCAACATATGCAGGGACCATTGGCCATGCATCCTGCTGCGGCGATGATAGTGAAGAGCAAAAAAACTATTTGCGGGATTGTTACCTTTGCAGTGGAAGCGGCGATGAGCAGTTCGGATCCGGCAACGTTCTTTCAGATATCGCATGTTGTCCTGATGATGGAACTTACGATTGTGTTTACAGCGGGAAATGTTATCATCAGGCGCAGTACCACAGTCCTGGATCAGGGAGTGACTCCAATTCAATATACTGTAATGATATGGGAGAATGGGTTGATCCAGATGATCCTACAGCTGGCACATGTTCAGGCGGAGGCCATGTCTGGATCTCTTCAGGCGAGACAGGGGTTGGAGAGTATGATGGTCTAGGCGTCACGGAATGCTGCGGCGACGACGACAACGAGCATAAACGCTTCCAGGACGCCTACAACAGCGCTGTCAAGTTTGTTGACGACACGACGCAGTACTACTGCTGCAGCGCGTCATCTGACTGCGTGAGGAGCGGCACATGCTATACCTCGGGCAGCAAGTACTATGTCTCATCAGAGAATATCTATTGCGACGGGGGCAACTGGAAGGACTGCGACTACTCCGAGACCATCTGCGAAAGCGGCTGCGGATACGGCAGCATCGCGTATATTCAGTCAGGAGAAAGCAGCGTCGGCGAATATACAGGGACCACCGTGGCCCAATGCTGCGGCGACGACAGCAGCGAAGTCGGTGTATCGCGCTATTGCTACACCTCCCTGGCCTGCACCTCTGAGCCGACGGACCGACGCTGCTGCATCTCGGGTTCCTCCTGCGTCTGGAACGGCAATTGTCATCCGGAGGGCTACAAGCAGGACCTTGACAGCGACGGCAGGTACGAGGAGTGCTTCGACGGGGGATGGCAGGATGCGGGTGCTGTAGTGACCTGCGCCAATAGCGGAGAGCTCTGCGACGCTCCCGCAGCTACGAACCCCGCATGCTGCTCAGGCCTATTCTGCCAGGACATGATCAGGGACTGGACGACAGGTGAGCTAGCATATCGATGCGCGGTGTCTGATTCTGACTGCGTCGACGGGCTTAGCCCCTATGTGCACGCCGATCTCTCGACCTGGCAGGGCGGGGACTTCATCTGCGACGACGGCACTATTAAGTCTTGCTTTGATGAAGCCGACCGCTGTAAGAAAGTCACGAGAAGCGTTACCTGGTACTGCTGGGGCGTGGATGGCTGGCGTAACTATGTCCCGACAGAGGTCTGCGGCAACGGCGACTGCACAAGAGATGATGACTGCGACGGCCTGGACAACTACAACGACCCTAATTGCGCAGAGGGCAACCCTTCTGCCGCGACGAACACGCCCCGCTGCACAGACGGCATTGACAATGACTGCGACGGCATGACTGACTGGGCAGACACAGGCTGCTGCGGGGAAGAAGGAGACTCGTGCACGAAGAATACTGATTGCTGTGACTATAGTGGCAATGCGGGGGATCCGTATTGTGATTCTTACTCAGCGACCTGCCAGACCTCCGCAGACTGCACTGAAGGAGGCTATTATCAGCTCTGCTGGAACAATTTCTGCATTGACGTCTCGCAGAACAAGGCTTGCTGTCCGTATTCTATGCAGGGCATCACCGGGTTGAGCGGCGGCTCGTGGGTGTCTGGCTCGGACGGTGTCAGCGTCATCTGGTGATCAAGACTTCTCTGTTTGTTTTTCTGAACCAATCAGAATCAGTTTACGCGCCTGAGCGCTTCTGCGATGAGCTCTTCTCTTGACCGCACGTAGATCTCTGGTTGCTGGCGGACAAAAATTCCTTTATCATTGGCAGCGTAGAGGTCGCCATCATTGGTGATCGTCTCTCTTGGGTCGCCGAAGGGCAGGATGATGCCGCCCTTGCTCATCGACTGCGCCTGTCGGGGGAGGTAGTGGATGATGGCCTCGCCATAGCCCTCTCCCTGCAGCCTGATAGGGCCGCCCTGCTCTACTGCCTTGTAGAGCTTGAGCAGGGGCGCGAGGATGGCGCGCATCGAACGGACTTGCTCTCCCTGGTAGCTGACCACATCCAGGTTGATCGAGTCCGGCTCTGCGCCCCCTCCACCCCACCAGGGGGTGTTGCGAAAATTCTGTCGCAGTTCAGGAAGCTTCCTGACCTCTCCTCCCCCCCCCACAATGCGAGCATCTCTGCGACCTTGGTGCCCATGGTAGTGTTGTAGGGGACAGTCCCCCTCCCCCTAATGTGTAGGGCATCCCGGACCGGGAGGAAGGTGTTGAATCGAGACTCATCCAATGCTGCGTCAGTCGAAGTTGGAACGGGCGTCACGTGGAACAGATATCCTTGAAACTCAGGATTATTCGTGTAAAGACTGCGATAAAGCGCGCCTGACTCCTCCAGGGTCGCGCTCGTATCAAGAATCACATCCCTCACATGCATCCCCATCTCGCCGTCAGCCCAGGTGCCGTCATGCAGCCATTCATCGCACTGCGCGATCCAGCCCTTCACCCAGGACA
>JAFGJB010000316.1 GCA_016929295.1 Candidatus Zhuqueibacterota bacterium
CGCATGAGCGCCTATACGGGCCGCGAGCTCAAATGGGACTGGGCGATGCAGGCGTCTGCACTAGATCTGACGCCACAAGACACGCCTGACGGGCCAGTGCCGGACACTTCGGTGGCGATGCCGGGCGTGACCGAACTCATCTAGTCTGGATGAGTCCTAATGTAAAGTCTGATTTAAAATGAAAGCTCATATTTTTTAGTTTGTGAGCTTTTTAACGGAGTGCATCGCCTTTATGCGATGCACCTGAAACGCATAAAGGCGTTTCACTCCTTTTTATCCAGCGCATGCAGCGCGAACGCGTAGGCGCCGATCGAAATGGCCTCGCTCGTTCCAAGCCTGGAGATGCCGACGCCGATGCGCTTCAGAGGATCGTAAGGCACAGTCTGATCGATGCCAGGAATGGCCACCATGGTCGCTTCCCCTTGCAGGAAAACCGACAACTCGGCGCCATCTTCGAGATTGTATGCTCTCGATTCCATGCGCTTGACCGCGGCGCCCTCGTACGAGTGCAGCGGTGCGTTCATCTCGTCCACCAGGGCGGCGAGAAAATAGTCGCACGCGCCGACCAGTCCGCCGCCGATCACCACCAGCCCGTCGATCAGAATGGACGCGTTGGCAATAGCATCGCCGGCGATCTCGCCGAATTCTGCGAATGCCGCTTTGGCAGCCGCCGCATCACCGCGGCGCTGACCTGAGGCAATATTAAAAATGTCTTTTGGCGTCAATTCATCCCATTTGGCGCCGGTCCGCGCCGCATAGGCTTTTTGCACACCGCGAATGCTGACGCCCTCCTCGACGAACGATTCCGGTCTGAGTTTATTGCGCATCGACCATATTTCAGCAGCCGCTGAATTGTCGCCGAGAAACAGCTCGCCATCACTGACAATGCCGGCGCCAAAACCGGTGCCAAAGGTCAAACCCAATAGATTCTTGTAACGCTTTGGACTCGCCGCTCTTTCGAGCTGCTCGTTCACCCATGGCAGAAAACCGGCGATGGCCTCACCATAGGCGAACAGATCGCCGTCATTGTTGATATAGACGGGAAGGTTGAATTGCCGTTCCAGCATGGGGCCCAGCGGGATGCCGCCGCGAAAAGAGGGCAAATTGGCGAGATCGCCGATGACGCCGTTGGGATAATCAGCCGGACCAGGAAAAGCAAAACTGATAGCCACCGGCTCAGCCGATGTCTTTTCCATGAGCAGGGAAAAGCCGCTGATGATCGTTTGCAGACACTTTTGCAAATGATCGGCGTTCGAAGGCAGCCGAATGGGGCTGCCGACCTCTTTATTGCCCTGAATAGCGGAAAAGACAAAGTTCGTCCCGCCCGCATCCAGAGTCAGAACAATTCTGTCATCATCTTGATAAGCCATGTCATCCTCTCCTACTTTTGCCGAACGACTAACGCGGTCCAGCTGATGTACAGAATGGCCGCCATGGGAACGAGAAATCCGAGCAGGCTTGTCGTCAAGTCGGTCACAACGCCCATGAGCAGCGGCACGAGCGCGCCGCCGCAGATGGCGGTCACCATTAAACCGGACAGCTCATTGGAGCGCGTCGGCATGGCGTCAACCGTGATGGAAAAGACCAGCGGGAAAATGTTGGCAAAGCCAAAGCCGGTCAAGAGCACGGCCGGGACGGCCATCGTCTTCAGACTGAAAAACAGCAGCGCGATGCCGATGATGGAGACGATGCAGGTGAGGATGAAGAACCTTTTCGGCGCCATCCAGTTGAGAATGACGCCGCCAAGAAAGCGGCCGACCGTCAAAGCGATGAAAAAGAGGCCGGTGCCCAACATGCCCATCGTCTGAATATCGATGCCAAATTTGTCCTTCAGATAGAGCGGTATTTGCGAGCTCATGCACACCTCGGCTCCAACATAGAAAAAGATGCCGAACACCATCATCAGGACGAACCTGTTCTTCAGCAGGGTGAAGCAGCTGGCAAATGTTGCGGCCTGTGATGTGCTCTCCTCCTCCCTCACCTTGAGAAACGCCACGGTCAACAGCGTCAACAGCAACGATGCCGCGTAAATTGGAAAGACGATGCGCCAGTCGCCTTTCCAGATATAGGCGGCGGCCGCCGGGATCGCCGGACCGGAGAGCGAGCCGATCGCTTTGACAAATTGGGCGATAGAAAGGTTGCGGGAGTATTTACCCTCGAGCGAGACATCGCGCATGATGGGATTGCCGGCCACTTGCAGGATCGACGCGCCGGCGCCAATGAACATGACCGTGGACAAAAAGACCGGGTAAGAATTCATGCCGAAAAACGTCGGGAAAATCAGTCCTAGCAACGCGACGAACAGGCCGAGAATAAGAATTTTCTTTTTGCCCACTTTGTCCTGCAATATGCCGGTGGGAATGGAGAGAATGCCGAACATGATGAATCCCATGAACGGCAGCAGCTGCGCCATCGCATTGGAGAGGTTGAAGGACTCTTTCGCAAGACCGACAAAGGGTCCCACGGCATCCGCAAAACCCATGCACAAAAACGCTAGAAAGATTGGAATGGTTTTCCAGTTCATGATATGACTCCTCGAAAATTTATCCGGTGAGCTGTGAAACAGACGGGTGAATATAAGATAAAGCGGCGGTAAATCCCAATAAAAGATGAATGGTGAGACAGACTTTGTGGAGATCGACATCAAGATATAAAACATGGAGGGGAGGGACATCGCACGGCCATAGGTTGTAGCCAAAAACATCTAAACCGTAGAGGCCGCCTAGAATCTTGGCGCGGCTTTTGGCCGCAACCAAGCAATGTAACAATTACGAAAAGCTAAACGCAAGGCGCAAAGAACCGCAGAGGTTCGCAGAGAAAAATGGATGTGCTAAAAAATCATAAACCCAATGATCGTGTACTGAATGACCTGCTAAGACAAGAAATATATTGTGGATCGGGGGCTAAATTTTGTCTATCTTTGGCAAAAGACGGCCAAGCATTTTACTATTGTTTCGTCTGCTGATAAAAGGTGTTGGCGAAAGATGTTCTTGCCCACAACTGAAAACGATATGCGCAAACTCGGCTGGGAGCAATGCGATGTCATCATCGTCACCGGTGACAGCTACATCGACAGCCCCACCATCGGCGCCGCGGTCATCGGCAAATGGCTGCATCGGCACGGATTCCGCGTCGGCATCATCGCGCAGCCGGATGTTCACAGCGACGCCGATATTGCGCGACTCGGCGAGCCGGCGCTGTTCTGGGGCGTCACCGGCGGCAGCGTCGATTCCATGGTGGCAAACTATACGGCGCTCAAAAAGCGACGCCGCATCGATGACTACACCCCTGGCGCGAAAAATGACCGTCGACCCGATCGCGCCGTCATCGTCTACGCTAATCTCATTCGACGCGCCTTTAAGAATACCGTCCCCATTGTCATCGGCGGCATCGAAGCCAGCCTGCGCCGTATAGCCCATTACGATTTCTGGTCCGACAAAATCCGGCGATCCATCCTGTTTGACGCCAAGGCGGATCTGCTGGTCTATGGCATGGCAGAGAGAGCCATTCTGGAGGTGGCGCACCGCCTCAGGGACGGGAAAGACCACGACGATCTTCGCGGCACCTGCCGGATTGCCGGAGAGCCGGCGCCCGGCTATATCGAGCTGCCGGACTATGACCGCGTCGCGACGGACAAAAGTGCGTTCATCATCAGCTATCGTCTCTTTCACGAAAACAGTGATCCGCTCACGGCGCGCGGTCTCTGTCAGAGGCACGGCGATCGTTGGCTCGTACAGCATCCCCCGGCCCCATATTTGAGCACTGCCGAGATGGATGACCTGTACAGCCTGGAATACGAACTCGAAGCGCATCCATATTACAGCCGGCAGGGAGCCATCCGCGCTCTCGATACAATCCGTTTTTCCATCACCACGCATCGCGGCTGCTATGGCGACTGTAACTTTTGCGCCATCACCGCCCATCAGGGGCGGACGATTCAGTCGCGCAGCACAGAATCAATCATCGCAGAAGCCCGGCGAATGACCTGGCATCCCGCCTTTAAGGGCGTCATCAGCGATGTCGGTGGGCCAACGGCCAATATGTACGGCTCTGACTGCGCGCGCAAAGCCACAAAAGGGGCGTGCACCGACAAGCGGTGCCTGGCGTTCCATTCCTGCCGCATTCTCAAGCCCGATCACAAAGAGCAAATCGATCTGCTGATGCAGCTACGCAAACTGGATGGTGTAAAAAAAGTGTTCGTCACGTCCGGCGTACGCTACGATCTGATACTGACGGATGAAAAACACGGCGATGCTTATTTGCAGGAGCTGGTCGACTATCATGTCTCCGGTCAGCTCAAGGTTGCGCCCGAGCACAGCGAGGAGCATGTCCTGAAATTAATGGGCAAACCGGGCATCGCGTCACTGCTCGAATTCAAAAAGCGCTTTGACCAGAAATCAAAAAGAGCGGGCAAGAAGCAGTTCCTCACCTATTACCTCATCGCCGCTTACCCGGGCTGTACGGAACGCGACATGGTGCGGCTCAAACAGCACGTCAGTCGCGAGCTGAAAATCAGACCTGAACAGGTGCAGATTTTCACCCCCACACCCGGTACCTGGGCGAGCGTGATGTATTACACAGAGATGGATCCTTTCAGCGGCGAAAAGATTTTCGTCGAAAAGAATCCGCTGCGCAAAGAGCGCCAGAAGCGAATTGTGACAGGTTGACGGGTGAGCGTGACGCACGATCCGCACGTGCGTCACGCTCACCCAGGTGGCTCAGCGCGCGTTTCCCACATAGCGTCTGGAGAAATCGCGCCTGCGAATGCTCTCTATCATCGTCGTCGGGTAGAATTTATAGTCGGCCAGATTTGCCAGCGGCAGCCAATTGCATCCCACCTGATTCACATCATGTTCGGTCGGCTGTTGCGGCGCCTGCTTGACGAGCGAACAGATGAAGAAAAGTTCGAGCTGATGGAATTTCTCGCGAAAGCGCTGGCTGCCGAGGCGCGCGGGGATGAATTCCCGCACAAAGGCCAGCTCGTCCACCTGAATGGCATAGCCCGTCTCTTCCAGCACTTCGCGGACAATAGCTTCAGCAGCCATCTCTTCGCCATTCACGCCGCCGCCCGGGAGAATGTAATAGTCCAGATTGTCGGTCCTGTAGTGTGAGCAGAGAATCGTTTCGTCCCGATAGATGATGGCCTTGGTGGAAACGCGAATGGGATACATATCACTTCCTTATCCAAAAAATGCCCTTCGCTCAAGCTGTCGTGATATCTCGTTCGCTCTAATCCGGTTTTTGATGAATTCGAATACGGCCCGGTTCAACAATCCATAAATTATTTTCAATCGGATTCTTTTCGAGATAATCCAGCGCCCTTTGAATCAAATTCTCTAGCATAGTTAATGAAGGATTTAGGGGAAGCCTGACAACAATAATGCCACATGATTGAGAGGGAGGAAATTGCAGAATGTCGGCAAAATCCAGATCAAGAGTAACCAAGCAGCGATTTTCTGCGACGCAGCGTTCGAATATTGCCAGATCATCGCTGCCACTTTGATTTTCATAATGGACAGTGTGAACGTCATGTCCACCTCGTTTAAATAGAGAAATCGTGCGGCGCCCAAAATTTTCATCAAGTTTGAATTTCATGCCGCATCCATATGAATATCCACGAATCGTTGGCGAGACATTTCTGCACCATAAGCGATCGCCGCCAATATATCCTCACGCTGGAGGGATGGATATTCATGTAAAATTTCTTCAATCGAATTGCCGCTCGCCAAAAAATCAAGGATAAGTGAAACCCAGATTCTCGTTCCTTTGATGCATGGTTTGCCGAAGCATACTTTTGGATTCACTGAAATTCTCTCTAATAAGGGGCTCATCACAATGTTCCTTTTATCAATTTAGCCAATCTAAAAAAACCGCCCATTACTACTATGCGATAAACTGCTTGAGATAATTATAGCTCTGCACCAGCGATGCTTTCCGTCGTTCCAGGTCACCCTCATAGGCGCGATCTTCGACCTCCACGCAGACCGGGCCGTTGTAACCGACATCGGTGAGGGCGGAGAAGAACTCGCTCCAATCCACATCGCCCAGTCCCGGCAGCTTGGGTGTGTGATACTCGCTCGGGTTGGCGAGGAAACCGACTTCATATAGTCGATCCATGTCCAGTCGCGCGTCTTTGGCATGCACATGATAGAATTTGTGGCCGAATTC
>JAFGJB010000317.1 GCA_016929295.1 Candidatus Zhuqueibacterota bacterium
AATGATTGATTTTCTAATTTATGGTCCTTCATGACCATTCGTGGTCATTCGTGTATCATTCGTGAGAATTCGTGTTCTCTTTTTTGGTTGCGGCCGAAGGCCGCGCCAAGGGCTTTGCGGTTTGTTTTTCTGAAAAGTGCATACTTTGCCACCCGTAACTGAGGTTTTACGCAGGTGCAATAAAAGCAAAAAGAGATTGCGAGATGGTGATTTTTCAGCTATATTTTGATTTATTCATCAAGGAAGGAAAAGAATGGACTGGCGACGTAAAGTAAACTATTTGCGCGAGAAAAATCTCTCCATTTACATTGAAAAGGATGGCGAGATGATTTTCGAATCCTATGATGCCATGCTCAAGCCTCTCTATGTCTGTCTTGTTGAAAGGCGCGCGGAACTCGCCGGAGCGACCGTCGTGGATAAAATTGTCGGACGGGCGGCAGCGTTGCTCATGACCATCGGCCAGGTCAGGGACGTGTTCACCCCGCTGGCCAGCGAGACGGCTCGCCATGTATTGGAATCTGCGGGAATTCAACTCTGTGCTGAAAAGATCATCCCTTACATAGTCAATAGAGACAATACAGGCATGTGCCCGATGGAAAAGCTGGCGAATGACTGTGAGACCGCCGAGGAGTTTTTCGTAAAGTTGCAAGATATCATCAAGGTGTGAAAAGTGTTGTTCATGTGCAGGGGTGGTGGCGCCAGTTTCTCCGCCAGACTCCACTCTCTCGGAGCACTGAGGGCGGATCATTCCACATAGATCACCTCACGTTCCAGCAAAATCCCAAATTGCCGATGAACGCGTTCCTGCAGAATCCGCTGCAACGTCAGCATATCCGTCGCTGTGGCATTCCCCTTATTATAAAAAATATTGGCGTGTTTTTCGTGCACGGCCGCGTCACCGACGCTCGTGCTTCTGGCGCCAATGGCGTCGAGATATTTGGCCGCGGCGATGCCGTTGCCCTGTTCATCCTTGATATTTTTGAACCAGGAGCCGGCGGTGCATGTGTCGGGCGGAGGTAATTTCATCCGGCGAACAGTGACGATCTCGTCGCATCTGGATTTGATTTTTGCTCTGTCGCCTTTTGCCAATTGCAGCTCGGCCTGCAAAACAATGGCGGGATTCAGCTTGAGATCCGAGTGGCGATAGGAGAATTTGAAATAGTCGTGGCTGACGAATTTTATCTCACCGGCCATGGTCAGAATTTTCGCGCGCGTCAAAATCTCACCGATATTGCTACCGTAAGCTCCGGCATTGCCGTATATGGCGCCGCCGATCGTTCCTGGGATGCCGGCGGCGAACTCGAACCCTGTCAGGCCATTTTTTATGCACGTCTCGACGATCTGCTCGAGTCGCGCTCCGGCCTCGGCGACGACGGCATTTTTTGCGACGACATTGACGTTGTCAAAATTGATGACCGCGACGAGGCCGCGAAAACCTTGTTCCGCAAAAAAGACATTTGTCCCATCGCCCAGCGCCAGGAAATGCAGGCCGAGGCGGCGGCACAGACGATACAATTCAATAAAAATGTTCTGATCGCTGACGACGGCTAAATAATCCGCCGGACCGCCGATTTTAATGTTGGTATAGCCGGAAAGCGGAACGTTTTCTTCTATTTTATAGTTTGGCGGGAAATCGGAGGCTTGCATTCGCATTTTAATCACTCATTTGCAAATCGCTCTATCTGCGCGCCGAGGCCTTGCAGCTTGCCTTCCAGGTTCTCATAACCGCGGTCGATTTGGCGGATATTATAAATGATTGTCTCACCCGTAGCGCAGAGGGCAGCGATGACGAGCGCCATGCCGGCTCTTATATCGGGTGAAGTCACCTGCGTGCCATACAATTGCGCCGGTCCGACGACGACGACGCGGTGCGGATCGCATAAAACGATGCGCGCGCCCATGCCGATCAGGTGGTCGACAAAGAACATGCGCCCATCATACATTTTCTCGAAAAACAGCGCGGTGCCATTGGCCTGCGTCGCTGCGACGATGACGATGCTCATCAAATCCGTCGGGAAGGCCGGCCAGGCGGCATCATCGATCTTGGGGATATCGCCGGCGAAATCCGGTCGGATGTCCATTTTTTGTCCTGCTGGTACGAAAAGCCTGTCTTCCGCGAGTTCGAATTCAATGCCCAGCTTGGCATAGGTTGGCCGAATGACAGCTATCTCGTCCGGATTCACTCCATCGATCGTCAGTGTGGAATGAGTGACCGCAGCAAGGACGATATAGCCGCCGATCTCCAACAGGTCCGGGCCGATCGTGTGATCAACGCCGCTCAGTTTTTCCACGCCGTCAATGGTCAGTATATTCGCACCGATGCCGGAGATGGATGCGCCCATGGCGTTCAACATGTTCGACAGACCGACGACGTGCGGCTCGCAGGCTGCATTGCGCAGCGTCGTTCTCCCCTGCGAGAGCACGGCTGCCATGAGCGCGTTTTCTGTCGCGGTCACAGACTGTTCTGCAAAAAAAATATCGGCGCCATGGAGAACTTTTCTGTCAAAGACATAGGTGCGGTCGATCTCGCTGACCTCGGCGCCCAGAGAGGTGAAGGCTAAAAAATGGTCATCGAGCCGTCGTCGCCCGATGACATCGCCTCCGGGCGGCGGCATTGACACATGGTCAAATCGTGTGATCAACGGACCGGCGAGTAAAATGGCCGCTCGCAACATTCTGGCCTTTTCAACCGCGATCTCGGCGGCGCGAATGTTCGCACAACATATTTCAAAATCGTTGTGAGAGAGCTCTTTCACAGATGCCCCCAGACTGCGGAGGATATCGAGCATGGCTTGCACATCGCCAATGCGCGGAACATTGCGAAGGATGACGGGATCGTCGGTGAGCAGAGAAGCGGCCAATGCCGGCAACGCTTCGTTTTTATTTCCCTGAATTTTTACCGTGCCGGCCAGTTTGCCGCCACCCTGAATGACAAATCGATCCATAAAAAGTTCCTGTACTCGGTGTTCTCGGTGGTTTGGATATTTTTGCTTGCTGCCGAAGCCGCGCAAAAAATGATCTCCAGCCAGGGGAAAGTTAATCAATTCGAAGAAAAGATGAAACGATTTTCAGCAGAGAGCGCAGCACTGGCGCTAAAAACGACCGACCCTGAATGACAAATTGAGGGTCAGGCCGGAAAGATCTTTGTTATCCAGGCCAATCAAGTTGACCCTTCGCGCAGCTCGATAAGACAAGCCCGCGCCAATGCGAAAAGCGGATGTCACATTGAGGACAACATTGAGCGCGGGTTCGAAAATCAGATAGGCATCGTTTTGATTGTATGTTGCATTGTATTCCTGGTCGCGATAAAAAGCCTGGCCAATTCCGCCCAGACAGTGCGCTTCCAGGTGAATGAGCTTGTGCGAGTTGTGTACGTAACCGAGCACAAGTCCGCCATAGTTGGTGACCAGCACCAGGCCTTCAACCGGAAATACGGCCGGCGCTTTTACGACCGTGGAAAGACCGTTCAATCCCAATCCCAGGAGATATTTTTTGTTCAGCACCCAATAAAGCTCCCCGCCAATGAGCAGGCTGTTCACCCCCTCGGGGCCGACAGGTGAAAATTTCATCACCGCTGCGCCATAGATGCCATGGTGGACCGGCTCTTTCAGCAGAGTCGAGGATGGCGCTGCTGACGATTGCCGCGCCTTGCCAGAATCATTTGTCGCTGCGACAACTGATTGTGTTGAGAACGAAAAAATGATGATGATCGAGGGCAGTAATTTTTTCATAAATACCTCAGAATGCGCCATAAATGCAATTACTGGTCTGCAAACGAAAAGATCGTTATAATACTCAAATGTACATCAAGGGCGAGATATTGCAGATGCAAATAGAGAACGGAATGACATTTTCAATGTCATTCCGTTCTGGGAGGAAATAGTGCTGAGGCGTTTGCTAAAAAGCGCCAAATTTAAAGACAATCTGTCCGCCAAAACCGGAGAGATCGCCATTTGTCAGGCCGTCGAGATCGACTCCCGAGACATATCGATAGGTGACGCCAAGAGCAATGCGAAAGAATGGGGTGACGTTCAGAACAATGTTAGCGCCGGGCTGGGCGACAAAAATGGCATCACTTGTGGCGTTGTCATGCTCGATATAGTCCTCCAGCTGATAATCGACGCCGCCACCACCAATGATGCCAAAGAGCTCAAAGTGAATGAGGTCATCCGACTGGCTGATATATTCCACAAGCAGGCCACCGTAACCAAAGTTGAGGATATAGGCGCCTGGCTCATCACCATGTGTGCCGGCGTCATACCAATCCGCCGCAACTTTGCTCGCCAGGCCGTAGCCGCCGCCACCGATGACAAGTTTATGGTCAATAATCCAGCCGCCCTGCCCGCCAACGAGAATGCCGTCAGCTTTCTCAGGGCCAATCTGCGCATATTGCAGCACCGGGCCGCCATAGCCGCCATGATCCACCTCACCTGTGATCAGGGTTTGTTCTGATGCCAGAAGAGGGAGCGCGCACAAGGCAACGAAAAGACAAATTAGATTTTTCATGTTTTCCTCCTCATGATACGACAACGTCCTATTACGGCATTTTTCGCATCAGAGTTTCGGAAAAATGACAGGGTGAGGCAGATGATATTTTATCGCAATTTGTAGACGAAGGTGATAATTCCCTCAACATTTTTTTGCTCTTCGCCGGCCGGCAGAGCATTGAAACGCCATTGACGCATCGCTTTCATGGTGATCTCTTCAAGAGTGGGATCGCCCTTGCGGACGGGAATCATGGCGCCGATGCGGCCGTCAGGCAGCACCCAGAAGCGAATGCGGACCACTGCTTCGCGCTGCAGACCCGGCGGATATTCCGGCAAGATCTGGCTCAGAATGGTGCGTCTGGAGGCGTCGCCTTCGAGCGTATAGGGCTGATCAGTTGTGCCGGCGCCTATGTCACTTGCCGGCGAACTCTCTTTTCCCGCATCGTCTGAAGCGTTTGCGGAAAAACTCTTGCCCTCGGCGCGCGCCGCTACTTCTTTTTGCATGGAATCAGAATCGTACACATCCTCTCGCGGCGACAATCTGGAATTGTCCTGTGACGGCGTCAATTTGCCTGATTGCCGCTTGGTCAGATCCGGCTCTTCCTCCTCCAGCATTCGACGCGTTGGCAGATTGACCGGCGGCGCTTTGGCTGCTTCTTCTTGCCGGGCTGGTGGCGCTGCGGGCGCCGTTTGCTCATCGGCTGTATCAGTCTCCCTTTTGGCTGACGCGGACGGTTGCGTCGGCGCGCTCCTGGTGCGGGTTGTCGCGGCGACAAATCCAATTTCAGCAAATTCCTGGTCCGGGAAGTCGACTCCGGAGCGGCACAACAAGAACAGCAAAAGAAGAATGGCGTGAAAGAGCGTCGATAACAGCACTGACTTGTTTTGCTCTGATAATTGTTCGAGATACTTTTTCATTTCTGACATTGCTTTCATGCAAACGGATTACAGGCTGGAATCCGTTGCGATCATAAACCGATCGGCGCCGGCCAGCTTGGCAATATCGATGATTCGGATGGTCGCTTCGAGCGACAGGTCCTTGTCGGCGCGGATGACGACCAACTTGGCTTCATCTTTGAGCAACTGGCGAAGTTGCGTCGCCAGCTCGTCGCGCGACACTTGTTTCTGGTTGAGATAAAGCCGTTCGTTTTGCGTGACCGTGATATAGACTTTATCAGATTCGTCCTGTGCACCGCTGGCGGCTTTGGGCAACTTTACCTTGATGCCGGGCTGCACGACAAACGAAGAGGTCAGCAAAAAGAATATCAGCAGGAGTAAAACAATGTCCGTCAACGATATTGTGGAGAATGCCACCATTCGTTTACGCGAGGTTTCGATTTTCATTCCTGTACTCCCTGTCAAGTAAGGTGTCCATGAATTCATTGGAGCTCTCCTGCATTTCAAAGACGTGATGCTCCACCTTGCTTTGCAGCCAATTATAGAAAATCAGCGCCGGGATGCCGACGGCCAGTCCGGCAGCAGTGGTGATGAGCGCTTCCCAAATGCCGCCGGCGAGCACACTGGCATCGACGCTGCCGCCCAGATTTTGCACCTGCATGAAGGCGCGGATCATGCCGGTGACCGTTCCGAGAAAGCCGAGGAGCGGTGCGATGGCAGCAACCGTACCGAGTATGCCGAGATTTTTTTCGAGATGATAGACTTCGGATTGGGCAGCCGCTTCAATGGCGTCTTTGATCTCATCGCGCGGACGGTTGTGTTTGGCTAGGCCGGCTGCGGTAATTTTGGCAATGGGGCCAGGTGTGTTTTTGGCCAGATTGATGGCTTCATCAACGTGTCCGCGCAGCAGCATATTTTTCACCTGCAACACAAAGGTGCGCGCGTTAATTTGAATTTTGCGCAACGACAACAGGCGTTCAAACAGAATGGCGATGGCGATGAACGAACAGAGAGCCAGGGGTATCATCATGAAGCCGCCTTTGATGAGAATCTGAAAAATGGACATGCGAGTTCTCCTGATTAAATCGATTGATTGTCATTTAAAAACGCGTTCGAATTCCGCCAAGCAGGATAATGCCCGTTTCCGGATAGCCGTCCCATACGGCATACTTGGCGTCCAGCAAATTGCGTACGGACAGCAAGGCACTTAGATTTTTAAGTACCTCATAACTCAGGTCAGCATGAAAGAGGGCGTATGTCGGCAGCGTATCATCAGTGGATATATTCTTTTTTCTTGCACCGACGACATCCGCCGCCAGAGTTAAATTCATCTGCGGCAGCAATTGAATGGACGCACGAATCGGAATGCGAAAATCCGGACGATAGGGTACCCTGTTCAGATTGGCATCACTGCTTGCAGAATCCGCCGCAGCTGGTATTCTATCCGAATAATCGATGAATGACGCCTGCAGACGTGTTTTTTCATTTATTTCGGCGACGAGGCCCAACTCGATTTCAGACAGTTTTGTATCAGCGACTGGATCCAGACGAAACAATCCCGTCTGCGTATCAGATTGCCAATAAAATAATTGCCTCATCCATTGGCGGCCAAAGCCACCTCTAAATTTAATGTGCTTGGTGATTTCGATGTCGCCTCGCAACCGGAAGGCAAAATTTTCATCCACCGGCTGCTGCGGCAACCGATGTGCTATATAGGGATTGTCTTGCCAGAATTCTCTGAACGTGCTGCTTTTAAAGCCGGTCGTCACTTCCAGGCTCAGACCGACGTGCGCACTGGGGATGAAATTGAGTCGGCCGTAGGGTGACAGTCGGGACTTTGTTGCCGTTGAATCACGGCTGAATAGCTGCGCGTCAACGCCGATGGCGGCTGAGAAATAGCTCGACAGCGGCTGTTGAATTTCGAATCCGATCGCACCAAAGCCGCTCTGGATACGCGAGCTGTCTGACAAAGTTTCCAGGGTTTCGCGTATGTATTGCCCTTTGCCTTTGAGCTGGGTTTTTTTATACTGGGTCGTATAGTCGAAATGGATATCGTAATAAAAATCATCGGATTTATCGATGCGTGCTCCGCTGGTGTCAGATGTCATTGCGATGCCGCCGAATTCGACGCCGAGGTTGCCATCGGACAGCTTGTTGACGTCATATTGCAGATCGGCCGCGAACAGCCCGGCGCCGCCTTGCCGCGCAGCATTGTCAACGCCGAATCCCGCGGTGTGCAAACCTCGACCGTAGCGGATGTACTCTCCATGAAAAATGGCCATGGCATTGGGTGCCGCGGCGTACTTGAATTTGCCGACCAGTCCCCCTTCTCCATATTTTGAGTTGTGAAACTGTCCCTCGCTACGATCGAACCAGGCGTAAGCGGCGGCATCACCCTGTTTGAGGCGTTGCCAGTAGCCGGCATCCCCGGCGAACGTCAAAAACGAACCGCCTTGCAGTTTGAGCCATGTCTGTCTGATTGACAGGCTGTCCATGCCGGCAAGAGTCGGTTTATCATCCTGGCGTTTGAACCACGTGGACATTGCCTCATAGGCAGCCTGCTGCCGAATCAATGTAGGTGATTCGGGCGTCAGCTCTTTCTTGTTTTTGACGGTACGATGATACTGGTCTTTGCCCAAAATCAACACATCGGGCAGCTGCAACCGGGGATCTCTTGCATCCGGTTTCTTTTCCGGCAATTGCACCCTGGCTGTGTCGGACGGGACCGTTATGTCGGTCCGGGGCGTCGATTTTTGTGCGAGAGCGGCAAGAGACAAATGTAAAATCATTATGACGGTGATGGTTCTCTTCTTCATATCGTCCTTCATCAGCAGGCCTTGTTCACAGGATCCTTTTATCGGCCGGCAAGTGCACTGAGCCGAGCTTTGGCCTTTTCGACATATTCGCTCTCCCCCGGATAGTCGCGAAGAATCGAGTTATACAAACGACGCGCATCATCGATGCGCTCCAGCTGTTCGTTGCACTGTGCTGCTGCATAAACGCTGCGCGCGGCCCATGTCGTTTCGCTGCCATAGAGATATTTTACTTTGAGATAGGCGACAACAGCTGATTTGAGATCATTTTGCCCTTCATAGCCCTCGCCAATGAGAAATTGCGCTTCAGCGGCAATGTCTTTATCAGCCTCATCAAGCACTTCACTGAGATGCTCCATTGCCGTTGGAAAGCGTTCAAGTTGCAGCAGAACGCGCGCAAGACCGATTTTTGCCTTGTGCTGATTGCGCGGATTGGCGTCACTGTTCATCACGTTGACGAAATAGGTTTGAGCGTTTTCATAGTCGCCGGCTTCCAGGTGTGCGATGCCGATTTTGTAAGATGCTTCGCCTTTATTGGGACTTTTTGGATAATCCTTGACAATGCGCTGATAGAAATCGATCGCCGGCTTGAAGGCTTTTTGCTCGAGCATGATGTCGCCGGCTTTTAAAAGCGCATCCGACGTTGCCGACGCCTCGGGATAGGCTGTCCACTGTTTGGCGAAAGCTGCCATGGCCGCTTCGCGGTCATTCATGCTCAAATAGGTTGTGCCGATGTAAAAATTGACATTTTTTGCCGATTCGCTCTGCGGATATTCAGTCAGGATTTGATTATACTGGCTTATGGCTTCGTCAAACTGCTGCATGTTTTGCGCGAACTCGGCTCTTCTCATCAGGATCTCGGCGGCTTTGTCCTTATCATCCAGATTTTGCACGAGCTGATCAATGGCATCCATGGCGCCCTGGGAATCGCCTTTTTGCATCATGGCTTGTTGCATGCCGGTCACCGCATCGTCGACGAGATCGCTGTGCGGATAATTGTCGATCACTTTTTTATAATAGACGATGGCCTCGTCATATTTGCCGAGATTGTAGTAGCTGTCGCCAATGAAATAGGTGGCATCGTCCACCAGCTCACTGCCCGGGTAGCGAGCGATCAGGCTGGAAAAATCTGCAATGGCCGCATCAAAGTTGTTCATGCGAAAAGCGGCGCGTCCGCTCATATCCAGCGCCTGGGACGAGAACGGCGTGGTCGGATAATTTGTATGGACGAGGGTGAATGCCGTCCGTGCTGCGGCAAATTGCTCCTGGCGGTAATGGCACATGCCGATTTGATACTGCGCTTCTGCTCGCAGACTATTGCTGCCGGTCTGTGCCAATACTTTTTCATAAGCCGATCGGGCGCGGGCATAAGCGCGCGCATTGAACAGCGCGTCAGCCTCTCGTATCGTCGCATCAACGGCAACAGATGTGTTCGCCGTTTGTCCTGCGGCCTTGGCAAATGCTTGCGACGCTTCGGTGAAGCGACCTAACTCTTGCGCCGAGTATCCGAGGCCGTAATACGCTTCGGCACGGCGCTCGGATTGCGGATAAGAGTCGATGAATTTTTGATAGTGCGCATAGGCCTTGGTGAAATCAGATAATTTGTAATGTGCCTCTGCCTTCCAAAAGAGCGCATTCTCCGCAATGGCGGTTGACGCATACTGCGACAGGACGGCGTCAAATTGAACGATGGCGCCCGCATAGTCTTGATTTTTAAATTTGATCCAGCCGATTTTATGCAGCGCTGTCGCTTGCACCTCCGGAGCATTTCTGACCCAGGAGGAGGTCAACTGAAATGCCTTTTCTGCCTCTGCCAGATTGTTCATGGCTAAAAAACACTCGCCAACCATGAGTGACGCCTCAGGCGCCACTTTGGCATCCTTGTGATTTTGGCTGATGCGGATAAATTTACTCTGCGCCAATTCGTACTGTCCCTGACGAAATTCAATCGAGGCCAACTCGAACAGCGCTTGCGGGTAATCCGTGCCACTGGCATAATGATCAATCACCTGCTTGAATGCCAAACGAGCCTGGTCATCACTGCCGGCGAGGAGGTAATTTCGACCTGCCTGAAAATAGCTGGAGGACTCGAGCGCATCATCCTGGCTCACATTGGGCACCCGGGCAAAGGCGGATGCCGCATCCGAATATTTTTTTAATTCATGATAGGCCCATCCCAGACTATATTGCGCATCGTCTGCAAAATCGTTGGATAATTTGGCAATCGATGCGTAGGCGGCGATGGCCTTTTCATATTCACCCTGGCGATACAAAGATTCACCAATGAAGAATTGCGCTTCGCCAAGCAGCGGGCTGTCCGGATGCTTTTTTATCGCATCAGAAAGGGAAGAGATGGCATCACCGTATTGTCCCATGCCATAATAGGTAAAGCCGATGCGAAAAGCTGCCTGCGACGCGAGCGTACTGGACGGGTGCGTTTCCATCAGTCGCGTGTAGGCTTTCATGGCTTCATCCCATCGGCCCATCTCTTCATATATGTAAGCTGCGGAATAAAATGCATAATCGGCCAGATTGCCATCCGGATCTTTCTCATAGACTCGAGCATAGTACCTGAGCGCATTCTGTTGATCGCCGGAGCGGTATGCCGCTTCGCCGAGCCAATAGAGCGCATTGACGGAGAGGGGGCTGTTGGGATACTGTTCCTCGAACAGCTTGAGCGTTGCCATGGCCTCTTTATACTGCCCAGCGTTGACGAGCGCCTCGCCGATGCGAAAGGCTGCCTTGTCACGCAGTCCAATGGCCGGATAGCTGGACAGGAGCTCACGATACGCCGCAACCGCGCGACTATAGTCCTGCTTTTGAAAATAACACTCGGCCAGTAAAAATTGTGCTTCTTCCGCCAAAGCACTCGATCTGTATCGCCGCAAAAAATCTCGCAACTGATCGGCTGCCAGATCATAGAGCTGATCGGCGAACATACCTTTGGCCGTGAAAAAGGCCTGTTCGGCTTTTTCTTCGTCGGTTTGTCCCCTTACAGAAGAAAAAGACAAAAGAATGGCAAGGAGAAGGACGAGACACCTGGCACAAATTGGAGATTGTCTTATCATCAGTTTTTTTACCGAATTGTGGTTGCAAATTATCTTATAAACGTCAAATAGCCCTTGAGGTTCCGCAAGACACGATTTTTCCAAATGTTACAATTAATTCTGAAATATTGCAAGCGCATTTCTGCAAAGCACATGGAATAAGTGGGGCGTGGTTTCTGTTACAATTCTCCTGTTAAAAAGTGAATGAACAAAAAAATGGAGAAAAAAATGGCATATGAATGGAAAGTTGTTGATCGTCCTTACACGGATGATGAAGCAAAAACGATACTATCTCCGGTCATGAGTCCGGAAACCTCTGACTGGCATTACAATAAACATCACAAGGGTTACGTCGCCGCGCTGAATGCGATTGAAAAAGAGCTGCAAACCGCTGATCGCAGCAAGGCGAACGGAAATTATTCGCAAATCGGCGAGCTGAAAAGGCGACTGACGTGGAATCATTCCGGCGCCCTCCTGCACGATATTTACTGGGACGTTCTGGGCGGAGATGGTGATCCGTCCAAGGGGCCTGATATAAAAAAAGCTATTGAAAAAGAGTACGGTTCCTTTGCCGCGTGGCTTGAAGATTTTAAAGCGACGGCCTTTGCGGCTAAATTGAGCGGCTGGGGTCTCCTCGTCTATGATTCTTTATATTCGCGACGTCTGTTAAATGTGCTTGTCGATGAGCACCAGTACGGCGCCATCTGGGGCGGCATCCCGCTGATCGCCTGTGATGTGTTTGAGCACGCTTATTATCATAAAGACGGCCCCGGGCGGGCAAACTATATTGATAATTTTATCGCTCATCTGCACTGGCAACGGATCAATGATCGATACAAGAGCGCCGTAAAGTGATTTCACGGTCTCCTCTGAAGACCAAAAGCCTGCTCGGTGAGTTGCTGAGCAGGCTTTTTGTTTTTTTCTCGCCTGGATTAAAGTGGCAGATCGCTGGTGAGACTTGTCCGCAGCGAATCAAATATCTGCAGAGTGCGTTTGGCAATGCCGGTCCAGCCGAACTGTCGCCGCGAAAACCGCGCGCCGTTGACTGACAACTCATGCGCGAGTTTATCATAGAGCAATGGAAGAGAGAGCATCGTTCCAAACTCTTCCGCATGATTCGGATCAGCGAAAAGGGCGTGATGGCCGAATCTGATCAGCTCGTACAATCCGCCATGCACCGTAATGACTGATGGCGTGCCGCACGCCATCGCTTCGGCAGCCACCATGCCGAATGGCTCGTATCGCGAGGAGAGTGAAAAGACACTGGCAGCTCGATAATAGTCAGCCAAATCTTCATCGCGAATATACTGCTCCCAGACGATATTTTTATCGATGCCCAGCTCATTTGCCAACTTGATGAGCTCGGCAATTTTTTTCTTGTCAAGCTCGGAATTTTCACCGCCGATGGCTGCGATCAAACGCGCATCCGGTATCAGGCGAATTGTTGTAGGCAGCGAGTGCAGCAGCAGATCATATCCCTTGTTGGCGGCCATTCGTCCGAGCGCTAAAATATCGTGCGCTTGCATTTTGAATTTTTGGCGGAGCATTTTTCTTTCAGTAGGCGGCACGGGTGAAAAGCGGTTTTCATCCATGCCGGGCGGTATAATCGTGATGCGACGCGGCAAAGCGCCGTACTCTTCCTTTAAAAGCTCTTCCTGCAGTTCTGTGGTGGCGATGATGTGATCGCATAACTGATAGACAAGATATTCTTTGCGAACGCGTTCGCGAAAACGGTATATTTTTTCAAGCTCTTGAGGGCTTTTTCCTGACTCTTGCGTCATGTTATGCTTTTTCCAGGCGCCCAGCGAATGCGGCGTGTGGACGTGGGGAATCTGCAGTTCCTCGGCTATTTTTTGGCCGGCCCAGCCGGCATCCCAATAATGCGAGTACACTATGTCATAACTGTAGCGCCGGGTGCGGATGGCGGAGAGAAAGTTGGTGACGAAATCGTTGAGATGGTCATGCATATCCTCCTTGCGAATGAATTTTTTCCCGCCGAACGGTATTCGCCAAACGCGGAAATTTTCGTTCACTTCATCGTATTCCGCTTGATTCTCAAACTGTCGTGTGACCAGGTCGACTTTTCGTCCCAGACGAGCGAAACGTTTCGCCAGCTCCAACACATAGACGACCTGGCCGCCGGTATCCGGGATGCCCAGATCAGGTTCGGCGGCGACATATCCATGCAACGACATCATTAAAACGTTATGCGTCGGAGAATTACTTACTACTTGCATGCTGTCCTCCCTGGATCTTTAATCTTGAATAATTTTTAGATCGTGGCAGGCCAAAATATACTGGGCAGCAGACCAGGCTTGATAGGTTTTACCCATTGGCCGGCCGGTGCGACCGTGCGCCCATTCATTGAATTCCCATTCGTTCGAGATGCCACGTTTGCACAGGTTGGCGAGTCGGTACAGTTCCTGCAGGGCAATGTCAGACATGCCAAGCTTGTTGATGAACCGCACCCAATGTGCTCCGATGAAAGGCCATATGCCGCCATTGTGATAGTGATCCGGCAAATTCAGCAGGTTGACCGTATAGTAATCGCGCCATTCTTTGTCACCGGCCGTGACCACGGGATACAAATTGGCGACGGGATATGGATCATTCACTCCCACGCCCCACATGAAACGAAAGCTTTGAGCTGCATGCCGACGATCAATGACATCGTACAAGAATGCCAACGCGTTGGCGAACGTATCGCATCGCCAGCTGAAATCAAAAGGCGTCACCTGGGCGATGAGGTAACGAGCGTTTCCCAAAAAGTACTGGGTATCCGCAAACGAGGCGGCTGGACGTCCACTGCTGTTATCCGTGGATGGCCAAAAATAGGTTTGAATTTGCTTTTTGATGATGCGTGCCCAGCGCAAATAATCACCGGCGCGCTGCTCATCGCCGAGCATTTGCAAAAGCCTGCCAAAGCAGACATTTGCCCGATACCATAACACTTCATCATACAGTACATTGTAGCTTCGGCCGAACAGATCAGTCCAATCGCCGGCTTCAGGGATTTCGATGAGCCCGTCATTATTACTGTCATGTGCGCTCAGCCAATTCATGATATTCTGAAGAGTTTCGAATTGCTCGCGCAGCAGACGAAATTCTTGCGTTTTGTGTATAAAACCATAAAAAGCAATGATGAGCCACAAGCCGCTGTCAATGGAAGAGATGCCGCCCACGCCCGAGTAGTCCGGAATTCTGCTTGCCAGTCGGACATTTGCCGGGAGTTGGCCGTTTGGTGATGTGTGGATCAGCAAGGTGAGGAAGGTTTGTCTCTGACAGTTACGAATCTTTTCATCCTTTAGTGACAGCGGCAAAGAGCCCAGGATGGTTATGGCGCCGTCGCGTGCCCATACGCTGTTATAATTATCGTCTGTAGAGTTGCCGTCATTGTCGCTTGGGGAACAGGCCAGGAATCCCATTTCCGTGATAGATCTGTTCAGTGCCTCAATGGCCTTTTCATAACCCGTGCGGATTGTATTCAATTCAGAGGCGCTGATTTTTTTCAGGATATCCTCGTCACCGTAACGGATCACCGCGTAGAGGTCGGCGGTGGACCAGCTGGCCAAAGCCGAGATGTCGAGGGACGGGAACACGTCAAAATAGTGCAGCCCACAGATGACGGCGCGCATGGCTTTTTCTTCTTCCGGCGCCACATAACAGGTGATCTGGCTCGCGCTCGCGCGCAATTCAGGCTGTGCATTGCCGACGATAATCCCTTTGACGCCATCGATCTGAAACATGGCGATGTCGTTGCCGGTGTCGCCGGCGACAATTGTTTCAGCCGGTTGAATATCCAGGTGTTTCAATAGCCAACTCAAGGCGTTGCCCTTGTTTGCCCATTTGGGCAATACGTCCAGATACAATGATGAAGAGTAGACGAGATGAATGTCGAGTCCTGTGGATTTCAGCTTGAGCTCGATTTCGCGCAGCGCTGCGGCCGTCGCATCCTTTAAATACCAACTGGATTTGTATTCATTTTGATAGTGCGCCGGTTGCTTGACAATGTCTGAATCAAGTTCCGAGAACACCTTGTCAATCAGGTGATGATCCCATCCTTCCTCCATAATTTCGGCAAATTCACGCAGCATCGTCTCTTTGTTGTAATCGAAGATGCTGGTGCCAACGCCGCCGATGATATAATCGGGTTCTGCCAAAATACGCGCAGAAATGAGCTGGTTGACATCGTCCACTAAACGTCCGCTGTTGTAGCACAGGAGCGGGCGATCTTGCCGATCGAGTGCTGACCATAATTGGCGAAACGTGGTCATGTTTTCGATTCTATCCAGGAAAGTGCCGTCCAGGTCGGTGGAGAACAGCTTTATTTTCGTGTTACTCTGCAATTTTTTCCTGATCAATTCTTACTGATTCAAGAGCTGACAATGATTGTGCCTGACACGAGGATAGTCCAATAATATAAAATGCTTACAAGTCACTTGATATTCCATTTTGGGCGATTAATTTTGAACGGGCGGATAATTGATGTTTTTTCATTGATGATTTATTTGTGCATTGGTATTGTGCGAAAAATTGTTATTGTATAATAGGCTGAAATGTTACAAAATTCATAAAGTACTCCTGGCCCGGTAATGTGCGTGAATTGAAAATTGAGGCGAGAAGGATAATAATACCAGCTAAAAAATGGAGAATAAATAGTCGTGTTTACATCTAAACAACAAGAAATAGCGGAATTGGTCGATGATACGGTACAAATTAATAGAGGATTAATCATGAAAACAATGATTAATTATTACTGCAAATACTGTAAGGCTGTCACGAAAATGAGGATTTCAGGTCCCGTCAAACATTTAGGTGTCTATTGGTTGCGATGCACGAGCTGTAAAAACAACTGGCGGGTGTCAATTGAGGAATTGGAGAGTCTGGTGAAATAAAGTATATCGATTACTTGAACGTTGAAAATTGTCAAACAATATGATGCTTTTTCAGCTTGTTGTAGATTGCTCTTCGACTTGTGCCGATGAGCTCTGCAGCGGCCGTTCGATTATTGTTTGTGACCTCAAGAGCTCGCAAAATCATCTGGTGTTCAATCTCTTCAAGTGATGTCCCAATTTTGAAGGAAATTGTCGGCTGCACTCCTGACCATTTGCTGAATCGCTGGGGAAGATGCTCCATTTTTATAGTGTCGCTGTCACACATGAGAACAGCGCGATTCAGTATATTTTTCAATTCTCTGATATTCCCCGGCCAGTCATATGTCTGGAAAACGTTCAGCACATCCGGTGAAACTTTGCTGACGGATGTGCCATATTCGTCCGAAAGCGTCCTGATAAATTCCGATATGAGCAGCGGGATGTCACCATAGCGTTGCCGCAGCGGCGGCAAGAATATTCGAAAAACGTCAAGCCGGCCATCTCTATATCTTCCGGTTCGGTGAAAAAGAGAATGAGACTTCCGGGCAATGCGACGGTAATATCCTTAAAAATTTGCTGGCTTTGATCCGCAGGACAATTCTTCTTGCACGATTTGCTTGTTATTACAATTTATAGATTAATGGACATGAATGGCATTGCCGTTGCTCAGCACCATTTGAATAAAGATGTGTGAAATTGGTGCATGCAAAAATAGAAATATATGTTAAAGTGTAAAGTTTTAGAACACGGCATCATCAAGACATGAATAGTTCCGCCCGCTCCGATTACATAATTATTTTCGGTTTCAAATGTCAAAAATTGGTAGATTTTCAGAAAAAATATTTGCATCTTTCTGGTGAATTCCCATCTGTCATAACCTATAAGGAGAAAGCAATGCCCATCAGACAAGAAGTTTTTGGTGCTCTGCCGGATGGTTCAGAGATAACTAAATTCGTTCTTTCTAATTTGAACAACATTAGCATTCACATCATTAATTACGGCGGCATCATCACCGCCGTGAATCTGCCGGACAAGGAGGGTGACATTTCGAATGTCTGTCTGGGTTTTGATAATCTGAATGACTATCTGGCCGGTCATCCCTACTTTGGCTGCATCGTCGGGCGCGTCGCCAATCGAATAGGCGGCGCCGCTTTTCAACTGGGCGGCATAAAATATAAATTGGCCAAAAATGATAATGGCATCAACCATCTGCATGGCGGCGCGGTCGGTTTCGACAAGGTGGTGTGGGAAGCGGAGCCGTTCGAGACGGAAGATGTGTGCGGCGTGACCTTGAAATATACGAGTGAAGATGGTGAAGAAGGCTATCCCGGTTTGCTGGATGTCACCGTTGTCTATAGCTTGAACGAAGAGGATGAGCTGACCATCAATTACAAAGCGGAGACCGATGCGCCGACGCCGGTGAATTTGACCAATCACGCCTACTGGAATTTTGCCGGCGCCGGCTCTGGCAAGATTCTTGGACATTTGCTCAAATTAAACTGCGACAGGATTTTGGCTGTCGATGATCAACTCATTCCCACTGGCGCTATCAAGAATGTCGCCGATACGCCCTATGATTTTCGCAAGGTAAAAGCCGTTGGCCAGGACATTGAGGCGATCGGCGGTTACGATGACTGCTTTGTCATCAATCGCAGTGCGGATGATGACGACCTGGTGAAAGCAGCACAAGTCGTCGATCCGGTCAGCGGCCGCGGCATGCGCCTATTCACCACAAAACCGGGTGTGCAACTCTACACCGGAAATTTTCTCAATGGCATCAAAGGCGCCGGTGGAACTTTTAACAAGCACGACGCCCTTTGTCTGGAGACACAATATTTCCCCAATGCTGTGAACCAGCCAAATTTTCCTTCGATTATTTTGACGCCGGGCGAAACCTATCATCATATCACCGTGCATGAATTTTTTATCGATTGATGCAGAATGTGAAAACGGGAGTCTCTCATGAGAAAGAATGAACATTACGTCATCGGCGTGGACTATGGCACGGACTCTGTCCGCACTATCATCGTGGATGCCGCTGACGGCGAGCAAATCGGCACTGATGTCTTTTATTATCCGCGTTGGAAGGATGGATTGTACTGCGATCCGCCGAATAATCAGTTCCGCCAGCATCCTCTGGATTATATCGAGGGGCTGGAAGCATCGATCAGGGGCGCGCTGGCAAAATCTCCGGCCGGGACGGCGGCGAAAATCAAGGGTCTTGCTGTGGACACGACCGGTTCCACACCCTGTGCTGTTGATAAAGCGGGCACACCCCTTGCACTGACGCCCGGATTCGAAGAGAATCCGAACGCCATGTTTGTGCTGTGGAAAGATCATACGGCTGTCAAGGAGGCGGAAGAAATCAACACCGTCGCGCACACATGGGGCGGCGAGGATTTCACCAAATATGTGGGCGGCATCTATTCGTCCGAATGGTTCTGGGCGAAAATTCTGCATGTGTTGCGAAGCGACGATGCCGTACGCCGGGCCGCCTTTTCCTGGGTTGAACACTGCGACTGGATTCCGGCGCTGCTGACGGGAAAGACCGATCCCCTCATTATGAAACGCAGTCGTACGGCCGCGGGTCACAAGGCCATGTGGCATTCCTCGTGGGACGGTTTGCCGTCGGATGAGTTTTTGGCCACGATCGATCCGCTGCTGACCGGCTTGCGCGTCCGCCTCTTCGCTGAAACCTGCACCGGCGATGTCGCGGCGGGCGCCCTGACAGCAGAATGGGCGAAGAGACTGGGACTGACAACCGATGTCATGGTGGGCGTCGGCGCCTTTGATGCCCACTTTGGCGGCGTCGGCGCCGAGATCGAACCACATATGCTCGTCAAAGTCATGGGCACGTCGACGTGCGATATGATCATCACCGACATGCCGGCGGGCGGCGAACATCTTGTCAAAGGAATCTGCGGCCAGGTCGACGGATCCATCATCCCCGGCAAACTCGGCATGGAGGCCGGACAATCAGCGTTCGGCGATATTTATGCCTGGTTCAAAAAATTGCTCATGTGGCCGGTTGAGCATCTGCTGGCCGGCATGAACAAGGTCGACGATAAAGTGAAACAACTGTTGATCGACGAGATTGGCGACACCATCATCCCGGAATTGTCGCGGGAAGCGGCAAAAATTTCCATCGATGAGTCGAGCATTGTGGCCGTTGACTGGATGAACGGCCGCCGGACGCCCGATGCCAATCAGGCCCTCAAGGGCGGCATCACCGGCTTGAATCTTGGTTCCGATGCCCCGCGGCTCTTTCGCGGTCTCGTCGAAGCGACGGCTTTCGGGGCCAAAAAGATCGTCGATCGTTTTGTCGAGGAAGGTGTTGCTATTAACGGCGTCATCGCCATCGGCGGCATCGCCAAAAAATCTCCATTTGTCATGCAGGTCACGGCGGATGTGCTGGATATGCCAATCAAAGTTGCCGCTTCGGAACAAGCCTGTGCTCTTGGTTCGGCGATGGCCGCTGCAACCGTCGCCGGCCTCTATCCTGCCATGGAGGACGCGCAGCGCGCCATGGGCAGCGGATTCGAAAAAGTCTACGAGCCGATAGCCGAAAATGCCGCCAAATACAAGGCGATTTATGCCAAATATTCCAGGTTGTGCGATTTCATCGAGAAAGAGTTCACATTTTGAGGTGCGACGATTTACTTGCCGCACGGATCATGCCTGGTGCACCCGATGAGACATGGCGACCAGGAGATGAAAGATGGTGTGAGGATCATGAGCAGATATGACGAGATAAAACAGCGCGTTTACGACGCCAACATGGAGCTGCCCCGGCAGAATGTTGTGATCTATAATTTCGGCAATGTCAGCGCGATCGATCGCGATGAGGGAATCGTGGCGATCAAACCGAGCGGCGTCATGTATGATCTATTGAAAGCTGAAGATATGGTCGTCCTTGATTTGGCCGGCAACATCATTGAAGGTGATCTCAAACCCTCCTCTGATACAAAGACGCATCTGGTGTTGTATGACAAATTCCCCACGATTGGCGGCATTGTTCACACCCATTCAACGTACGCCGTCTCATGGTCGCAAGCGGCGCGCTCTCTACCGGTTTATGGCACCACCCATGCGGACCAAACCCATCTCGATATCCCGTGCACTGCTTTCATGTCCGACGAAATGATTCGCGGTGACTATGAAGAAGAGACCGGACATCAAATCGTCAAAACCTTTGCCACATTGTCTTATGAACAAGTTCAAATGGTGCTTGTTGCCGGTCATGGTCCCTTCACCTGGGGTGAAACGCCGGAGAAAGCCGTTTACAACGCCGTCGTTCTCGAAGCGCTGGCCAAAATGGCGTTGCTGACAGAGCTGATTGATCCGAATGTGGCGCGTCTGAAGGAGAGTCTGATCCAAAAACATTATCAGCGAAAGCATGGCCCGGCCGCCTATTACGGGCAAGTTTAGCCTGGATGATTCACCACAGAGATCTTGGCGCGGCCTTTGGTCGCAACCAAAGCATGTAACGATTACGAAAAGCTAAACGCAAAGGCGCAAAGGACCGCAGAGGTTCGCAGAGAAAAATGGATGTACTGCGTAATTGTAAACCTCTCGAGATAAGCGAGGCAATGAAAAATCAATATCATTTCTTCGTGCTTCTTTGCGTTCTCTGCGCTTCGGCGGTCTCGGCGGTTTGGATAATTTGGCTGCAGGTTCTTTGTAGATCAGAGTTGTTTGCAATTCCTATCGTAATTCTTCACCACCCAGCTCGATGGAGGGCATCATGAAAAAGGTTATATTTTTCCTCAGCATCTGTTTTTCCTCTTTGATTATCGCATCAGATCACCCTTTCAATGGACTCAATACCAGTATGGACAATCTTTATCTTTTATCCAATGCCGTGACCCGTTCCATCAGTCCGGAAAATTTTTCCGGCGCAAAAGGCCAGGGCGGCATGGCAAAGCTGGGAGAAGGAACCGCAAGCGATGCCGCTCGCGATCTTGGTCAGGGCTGGAAGGTCAATCCTTTCATCATCATCAGAGCCGGAGAGACCTTTACGCTGGCGGAGATCGATGGCCCGGGCGCCCTGCAGCAGATCTGGATGACGCCGACCGGCCACTATCGCTACAATATCCTGCGCTTTTACTGGGACGGCGAGACATCCCCATCTGTTGAAGTCCCGGTGGGTGATTTTTTCGCCTGCGGCTGGAACGAATTTCATCAGGTCTCTTCGCTCGCCGTCTGCGTCAATCCCGGCAGCGCGCTCAATTGTTACTGGAGCATGCCGTTTCGAAAAAAATGCCTCATCACCATGGAAAACATTGCCGAAAATGATATGCGACTCTATTACCAGATCAATTACACCCTCACGAATGTGCCCGAAGACGCCGGCTATTTTCACGCCCAATTCCGCCGCACCAATCCCACAAAGATAAAACAGGATCATGTGATTGTCGATGGAATCAGAGGCAAAGGGCACTATGTCGGCACCTATATGAACTGGCAGAGCAACAATAACGGCTGGTGGGGCGAAGGCGAGATAAAATTCTTCATGGACGGTGATGCCGATTTTCCGACAATCTGCGGCACCGGCACCGAGGACTATTTTTGCGGTTCGTATGGTTTCGCCTCTGACATCCCCACCGGTGAACCAAATTACGTCGACTATACGACGCCGTATGCCGGCTTTTACGTCGTCCGCCCCAGCGCGGATTTGCTCACCAAATCACAAACCCGTTTCGGCCTCTACCGCTGGCATATTGTCGATCCCATTCGCTTCGCCCGAGATTTGAAAGTCACCATACAGGCGCTCGGCTGGCGCAGCGGCGGGCGCTATCAGCCCCTGCAGGATGATGTGTCGTCCGTGGCGTTCTGGTACCAGGCGGAGCCGCACGCGAAATTTCCGCCACTGCCGAGCAAGGATGAGCTGGAAATTCGCTAATGTTTAAGTTCTTTATTTCTTTTGGCAGACTTGTGATAGTAATGAAACCGACCCCCTATTGAAGAAAATAATTACTTGACTTGCTCAGAAAATATGTCAGTAAATATCAATATTCCATAGCGGTGGCAGTGGCCTGAAATAAAAAAAATGTTGTTACATTGTCTTCAGTAAAGGAAACTGAATATTTCACAAAATAATTGGAGCTTTGGGATACGAACCGAGTCAACGTGGGTTTTGATTTGATTTTACCACCTCAGGGATACAAGCCTATGAAAACAGGGAAGTGCGGCTGCAAATTTGCTCACTAGCAGGAAATAAGGTGAGGAAACTCGGTGTCGGTATTCAGCCTCCTAGTCAGCATCGGCTGTTCTGGGATGGGACAAATAGTCTGGGTGAAAAAGTGAGTACAGAGGTGTATTTTGTGCATCCATATAGTAGTGGTGAATCTGTTGTCCGTAAGATGGTGTTGATTCAACAAGGCAGAGTAGAATCGTCTAAAACGTGACAATTCAATTTTCTAAATGAGTGACGGCACGCATGAAAATATTATTCACATTACTTTATAGCAATCTGTTTCTCACCGCAACGATTTTCGCCGACATACCGGAACAACTCAAACATCTAACTTTCCCCAACACAACACTGAAATTTGAAATGCCCTCCAATGATATGGTAAGGGTAACCGACGAACTCGGCCAGAGTTGGACACGGAACCTACAACGCAAAGAATTTAATAAAAACTTGACAGCCAAAACTATTATCTTTGACATGTTTTCTTTTGATACAAGCTTGGTAGATCATCGGCTAAAGTATTTTGCTTCGGTGCCGGTTGGGCATGCTGGAGCGGGAGTTTTAATAGCCGATACAGATGAGGATTCATTAATGGAAATTGTCGGTAGATATAAAGCATTCGAACAAAAATCTCTCACTTTTAATAAGGTGTTTGAACAGGCTTCTATAAATGAAAATTATTATGTAAATATTTTAGATCAAATTTCTGAAACAACTTCGTCGGTGAGGTTTGTTAGTGATATAAATCGGAATGACAACAAAGAATTTGTATTTAGTACTGCTGCCCAAAATCCCCTTGGTCGAAAACTACTATTTTACGAAAGTCCTACGCCTAATCAGATAGCCGATAATTTAGTTATTGCGCATAGAACCTTTGAATTACTTTCTATTCACGGCTTTCCCCGAGAACTTGATCTCGATCGTGATGGAAATCAAGAGGTTTTGTACAAAGGCTCTGAATATATTGATTCGACAAGAGCTATTTTAAAAATCTATGTCGCCGAGTATAGTGACTCTTTGCAAACCTTGCGGCGGGTTTTTAGCGTCTTACATAATGATGATGGTGTCGGTGTTTCGGGTGATTTTGCTGTGCATGACTTTGATCTGGACGGCAAAATGGAGTTTGTCACTGCGGAAAACAACGGCACGGTCTATTGGATGGAGCACACCGGCATTGATAATGATTATCACGAAATTCAGCAGATAAAGCTGCCGCTGAGCAATGCCTATTTTCACACCGAAGGTGATGATTTGGACGGTGACGGTCGCCCGGAATGTATTATTGGCGGTGATGGTCAGATGGACGGCAAGTGGGGCTCCGTTCTGACTTTTTTTGAGACCAGCGGGGATAACCAGTTTGACATCAGCGTTGTTGTAATGCTCGCTGGTTTGGGTGGATTGAATGCGGCAAATTTGACGCAATGCGATATTGATGGCGACGGCCAAAAGGAAGCCGTGCTCAGCTACGGCGGTTCAATTGTTGTGCTCGAGAGTACGGGAGATGATTATTATGAGATCAAATGGGTGAAGCATACTCATTATGAAGTGATGGTTAGTGTGGGCGATGCGACGGGTGATGGTATTGATGATCTTGTAAGAAGTAGAAAAAATCGTAAGGATGGAAAATATGCTTATATCTCGGACATTTTTACGTCTGATTCGTTTTCTACATTCGTTAATGCCCCACAAACATCGGTAAATTTGGCGCAGAATTTTGTTTTTGATTCACCGTATCCCAATCCATTTAATTCATCCATCAAGATAAAATGGGAACAAGTCGAATCCTCCGAGTTACAAATGGATATTTTTAATGCAACAGGCCAAAAAATCGTGTCGCTGACTAATGAGGTATTTGGGCAAGGACAACACTTTTTTGTGTGGAACGGCACGAATGAGTATGGGGAACCACTGCCATCCGGTATTTATTTTTGTCGGATGAGATCGAAAAGTTTTTTAGAAACTGCCAAGATATTATTGATCAGATAGCGTAGTGTTTATATAACGAAGTACATCATGAATGAATAGAAATTCTCCCAAAGGATATTCGAGAACATAGTGGTACTCAAAAAATGATAAAGTCTGTACCAATGGGTCTCGTTTTTGTTGCTGATATATCGAGAATGACGAGTCCAATTTTAAGAAGCAAGGACGCACAACGATTGAGTGCGTGGGTTGATACAGGATATATCAGTCAAAACGTGTAGTTGTATTGTGCTGCATCAAACTTAGGAACAGTTGCTTTGTCTTTAGTGGATAGAGAAAAATTGCATACACTCATGAAATTGAAGGAACATGAGAAGATTGTATTAACTCAAGTTGTAGGGCACTTACTGTAATGTGTTTGATAATTTGTCGGTTGGTTGCACATAACAATCGCCTTGCACCTAACCAATACCCGCTGGCAAATTTTACGTTGGTTCTTCTAGTGAGGTTTCGTGCTGTTGTCACGTTCCCTGCCCGCTAGCAAGGGCGGATCTTGGCATGTGAAGGCGGGCGTTGGGGAAAAGAGGGACCCACCATTTTCACTTAAAAGGAGAGCTGCCGTGAACATGTCGTATAACCGCTATTTGTACCAGCTTTGCATTTTTTTGCTGTTGTTTTCGTCTATCAGTCACAACCACGAGTTCAACAGCACCTATGAAAACGACTATCTCAATCGCATCGCCTTCCCCCTTGGCGGCATGGGCGCGGGCATGATTTGTCTCGAAGGCACAGGAGCGCTGTCCCATTTTTCATTGCGCCACGAGCCGGATATTTTCAACGAGCCATTCACCTTTGCCGCGCTGTCGATAAAAGGAGGGTGCGCCCGAGTTCTTGAAGGAGCCGTGCCGTCGTGGAAATTCTTCGGCGCGCCCAACACCGGCAATGGCGCCGGTGGGACGTCCTACGGTTTGCCGCGCTTCGATCGAGCGACGTTTCTGGCTCGATTTCCATTTGCCACGATCACTTTGCACGATGAGGATGTGCCTCTGCAGATAACGCTGACGGGCTGGAGCCCATTCATCCCGACAGATGCCGATCATTCCAGCATGCCAGTGATGGCTTTGGAATACACATTCACCAATCCGCGGCAGAATGTCGTCGATGCAGTTTTTTCTTTCAATGCCAGAAATTTTATGCGCATCGAACGCCCCAGCGAGTGGGGCGGCCAATACGAAGCCGGAGATCAGATCAAATCAATCGATAACGGCTTTATCATGCATCAGAATGCGCATGCAGACAAGCCACATTATGCCGGCGACTGCGCCGTGTTCGTCGATGACCACGCCGCCGTCATTGATCACTGCTGGTTTCGCGGCGGCTGGTTTGATTCCGTCACCATGACGTGGCGAACGATCGAAAATGGCGAGGTCAGAGAGAATCCGCCGAGCGACGCCAGTCCGGGCGCATCGATTTATGTCCCCTTTCGGCTTGCGCCGAATGAGAGCAAAACGATCCGCCTGTCCTTCGCCTGGTATGTGCCGCTATCGAACATAAAGGCAGGAAGTGCCCCGCAAGGTGAGTCGACTTGCTGTGTAGACAGCGCTGCCTGTTGCCCGCGAACCTATGTGCCATGGTATGCGAAAAAATTTGCCAATGTCCAGGAAGTAGCGAAATACTGGCGGATGAATTATAATGATCTTTATAAAAAGAGCGAGCTCTTTCGCGATGCTTTTTATGCATCAACGCTGCCGCCGGAAGTCCTCGAGGCGGTGGCGGCCAACCTCACCATCCTCAAGTCGCCGACGGTGATGCGCCAGCACGATGGCCGTCTGTGGGCGTGGGAGGGATGTCACGATCTGGGCGGCTGTTGCTATGGCTCATGCACGCATGTGTGGAATTATGCTCAGGCGATTCCGCATCTCTTTCCTTCCCTGGAGAGGACGCTGCGCGAAACAGAATTCACCGTCAGTCAAAATGCGCTCGGGCATCAGACGTTTCGCACCAATCTTCCCATAACAGCGCCGGAGCATAACTTTTACGCCGCTGTGGACGGCCAGCTGGGTGGTATTATGAAGGCGCATCGGGAATGGCGCATCTCCGGAGATACGGAATGGCTGCGCCGGCTCTATCCCCGCATTCAGGCCAGCATGAATTTTTGCATCAACACCTGGGACCCAAAGCGCAAGGGCGTCATCGAGGAACCGCACCACAACACCTACGATATTGAGTTCTGGGGACCGGATGCTATGTGCACCAGTTTTTACCTCGGGGCGCTGTCCGCAATTTGCAGCATGGGGAATGCGCTTGGCGAGAATGTGAGCGATTATCAAAAGTTGCTGAACAAAGGCCGTCTCTTTATGCAAGAACAACTGTATAATGGCGAATACTTTATTCAAATCATCCGCACCGAAGGGCTTGTGGCGCAAGATCCGGTCGAGCTGTCGAGGAATTCATGGACAGTCGACTATTCACCCGAAGCGCTTGCCCTTTTAAAGCTTGAAGGGCCAAAGTATCAATACGGAAATGGCTGCCTTTCTGATGGTATGGTCGGATTCTGGCTTGCTCGGATGTGCGGCCTTGAGACGCCTGTTGATCGAGAAAAGGTGCGCAACCATTTGTCATCTGTATACAGGTACAACCTCAAGCACGATCTGTCAAACCATGTCAATCCACAGCGTCCGGCATTTGCTGGCGGCAAGGAGGGGGGATTGCTCCTTTGCACATGGCCAAAAAATGATCAGCCGTCTCTGCCCTTTGTCTACAGCAATGAGGTGTGGACCGGCATCGAATATCAAGTCGCGTCGCATCTGATGCTGGAGGGTTTCGTCGAGGAAGGACTGGAAATCGTCCGCACCTGTCGCCAACGCTATGATGGACGTATTCGTAATCCGTTTAACGAATATGAATGCGGTCATTGGTATGCGCGCGCACTGGCGAGCTATGGGCTTATACAAGCCTTGAGCGGTGTGCGCTATGATGCGGTTCGCAAGGCGCTCTACTACCGCCCGCAATCCGATGAATTCACATGCTTTTTAAGCACTGAAACCGGTTTTGGTACATTTGGCATAAAAAATGGTACACCCTATGTGAATATCGAACATGGCTTTATTGACGTCAGGGAATTCACTGCAACAGACTGAGGAGGTGCATTTGAGGTTGAGATTTTTCGTCGCCCTGCTGGTGCTTGGTTTCTCGACTCTCGCTCAAACGCAAGCGACAAAAGCGGAGACTAAAAATCAGGCGGCAGCTGATTATTATAAAAGGCAAGTCCGCGGTATTGTCCTCAAACGCCAGGACGAACTCATGTACGGACGGATTCTTGCTTTTCGCCACAAAGGCATCATTTTCAAGCGCTTCAAACAGGGACCATTTTACAGCCCGCGGCCGCAGTATATACCCATCAGAGAGATAAGGGCTTTTGTCAATGAGGCAGGTGATCCGCTCTGGGGGGATATGTCGGTGACAAAAACGTTTGATTTTCTCAAAATACGCAAATACCAGACAAAGATTGGCCTTCAGTACGGCATCGGGCAGCATCCCAACTCGTACACGTTCTCACCGCTCGTTCCCGACGAGGAGAATTATATCCAGAATTTGCATAGTGGAGTGAATATCGTTGGACAGGTTGGCCTTTTTTTGTCGCCACATTACAGCGTTGGCCTCAAGTATATTCATCATCGCACAACAGCGGAGATTTTCAGTCTCAAGGCCGATACGGATCCTGATCCTGATATTATAAAAGATGACATCATCATACAAAATTTTATGTTCGACGTTGGTTTTCACCAGTCGGCATCACGGATGGTCATTTTTCACGCCGGCGCCGATATTGGCGGATTGTTTTATAGCAATGAACGGCACCTTGCCGACGAGACAGTCGACATAGAAGGCGTCTCCCTGAGCGCTGTTTTCAGCGGCGGCGTCGATTTCCTCCTCAGGCGAAATGTCGCGCTCGGATTTGAGCTCTCCTATCTTTTGGGCAGCATCAAAGATCCTCAGGTCAGCGGCCATTCTCAACCCATATCGGCGAGACAGCGCCTGAATAGATTTGATATCAACGCTGGCGTGCGCTTTTACTTTTAAAGAGACGCCACAGGAACCATGAGTCGCAAGAGTGTGTTGCTGGTGCTGCTTCCTTGGCGTCCCAATAAAACAGTGCCGATTCGATTCAGGATGCCGGTCTGTTGCATGGCCCCGGCAACGATGAAGAGGAACATCACCGTCAAAATGCCGCTATTGGAAAATCCGGAGAAAGCCTCTTTTTCGTCGATCACGCCGCCGAGCAGCAGGAGAATCAATACAGAAAAGACAGTGATCTCCGGCTTAAAAAGCTCCTTTATCAGCGCGACGGTCATGGCGAAGATGAGAATCGCCGTATACCAAAATTCAAAACTGCTCATATGTGGGTTCAATGGTCTTTCTTCAGCAGATCGCATGACCTGATTCTTTTACGGATCAAGTCAGGCGGCTAGTTACCACGTACGACCCTGGAGCAGTTTCTCTTTTTGGTAGGGCGTCAGATCATCACCCTTTTCCCGTAACCATTGTTGAAAGTCTTTTTCAATCTCATCTGACCATCTGCGGTCAATTTCACCGGGAGTATACTTTTTTTCGCGTAAACGCTGATGGCCGAATTGATCCCGCAATCTGACGAGCTCCGAAGTTTCAACGGTTTCGCGAGCGAGCTGCGCCGGGATAAAAATCACGCCTTCTTTTTTGCCGAGCACAACATCCCCGGGCATGACCGTCGCGCGTCCAATGCGGACGGGCGTGTTGATGCCCATGAGCATGGTGTCTTTGATATAGGAGGGATCCCAACCACGGTTGAAAATGGGAAAATCATCGATTTCCATGACGCCCTCGATATCGCGGGCGCCACCGTCAATCACCACGCCGGTGCCGCCAGATTTGACCCAGATAGAGTTGGCGAGGTTGTCGCCGAGAAAGGTGCCATCGATGACCTTGCCAAAGAGATCGACGACAATCACATCCCCTTCGACAATGGTATCGATGATCCAGGAATTTTGGCCGCCGATCCGGCCGTCGATTTTTCCTTGCGCTGCGATCACCGAATCGACATCCGGACGCCTGGGCTGAAAATAAGCTGTGACAGCGCGGCCAACGAGCACTGGCTCGTCTTCGGTCACAACCCAATTGCTTTCGAACTGATTGACAAATCCATGTCGGTTGCACACCGCCCAGGCCTCCTCAATGGAAACGCCCTTCATGCGTTCCAATATATCATCCGACACTCTGGGGCGACCGTCATCGAAGCGTTCGCCTTTCCACTGCGGTGTATATTTAATCAGCTGCTCGGTGGAAAAAACGCCGACTTGGGCCAAGCTGAGTGTCGTGAGCGAAAAGAACAGCAACGTGATCCATATCCTTCTCATCGTAATTCCTTTCAGACGCCTGTCAATAAGGCAAAAATATACTCTCGATTATTTTGTCTCTATTTTTTGCTGCGCTAAACAAATTCCACACTAGGAAACGGCCACCTCTTTCCTGGTCGCGCGACGACTCCACAGCCGATCCCACGAGCGTTCCTCGTTCCATTCATCCGTCGGTGCGAAATAGTGCTCACCGTCTTTCAGGTGCTTTTTGACGGCCTCTTCATTCAGTTCGATACCGAGCCCCGGGCTATCGGGCACGGTGACATAGCCGTCGTTGAGAAACGGTTTTTCGACGCCGTCGACCAGCTCATCGTACCAGGTATCATCGACGTTGTGGTGTTCGCAGACGAGAAAGTTTTCCGTCGCCGCCGCTGCATGGACGCTGGCGAACAAGGTGATGGGACTGCCGGCCATGTGCAGCGCCATGGCAATGCCATGTTCCATGGCCAGATCGCCGATCTTTTTTGTCTCTAATAATCCGCCGGCTGATGCCGGATCGGGATGACAGATCGCAATGGCTTTTTTCTCGAACAGATCGATAAAGCCCTCCTTGAGATAAATGTCTTCGCCGGTGAGGATGGGAGTATGGCACGACTGGCGCAACTTGACATATTGATCGGTGAACTGCCAGGGGATCATGTCTTCGTACCAGGCAAAGTTATAGGGATCGAGGGCTTGCGCGATTTTAATGCAGTCCTCGAGCGGAAAGTGACCGAAA
>JAFGJB010000318.1 GCA_016929295.1 Candidatus Zhuqueibacterota bacterium
CAGGGTGATGCCGGCGAGGTTGTGGCCTTTCAGTTGTCCCATATTGATGAGATATTTTGCTTCGCTGACGCAGGTCGGGACATAGGCGGGATTGCCGCCATCCGGTTCGAGGGTCAGCGGTTGCGAGAATTTTATCTGCGCTGTCAAATCTCGTGTCACCTTGGTTCGGCCATCGCCGCCCTCCCAATCAGCAAAGAGGGCGGTTGGGTAGGCTGCCATGCATTTGTCAAATATTTCTCTGGGGATGAAGCGCGTTGCGTCAAAAAAGGTAATGTCCTCGGCTTTTACACCGGCGCATTCGACCAATTGCTGCAGCATGGCGAAGGTAGCCTGGGGAGAACTGTAATAGTTATTGCGATTACTGCCGTGCGTGTTACAGGCATTCAGGTTTAATTTTATCGCAATTTTTTCACCGCTTTTATAGCCGATATCGCCATTGCCATGGGTGCGGTTGAAATAGCGAAAGAGCGCTTCCCAGGCGGCGGCATCGCTCGTCGTGCCGGTGAGATTGCGTAGCGATTGCGACACCATGTCGTCGACGATGGCTTGATTTGTGTAGGCGTCATCCGACCAATAACCGGCGCCGTCCCAACTGGTCGCATCGGGATCATGCGCCCAGACGACTCGTCCGGGGAAAAGACCTTTTGCAACACCCATAGGGGAATTGGGCGCATCGATTGGCACAAAGGGATCGTCCTGAGCCAAGGCTGGCAAGGAAGGCGGTAAAAAGGTGAAGCCAAGGAGGGCGACCAGGAGCAGAAGCGCAGTCATGGCCTGCACAAATCGACGCGACATAATGTACTTTTTTAATTTCTTGCCTATCAAAATAGAGGAATAGAGACCCGCCACCCATAACACAAAGCCGGACGCCAGCGGAAAGGCGACGCGCTGACAGGGATAAGCGGCGCGACTCGGTTTCGGGATGACCCGCAGCAGAAACCAGACGAGAGAGAGAAAGCCGATGATCGGCAGAAGGTATTTCCGACCCCATTTTTTAGCCGGCAGCGGATCTGATTGTTCGTTGTTCTTGCAGTGAAGATGCATGAGCGGCACTCCAGATAGTTGAAAAATAGTTGCAGACGTCATGTTTCATACAAGATAATATAAGCTGAAAGATCATTGAAGCAAAGTCTTTTATCTCAAGCTACAGCAAAATTAAATTTGTGTTTTATGCCAATTGCGCCTTACATTATACCATCGTAATGATTCGCTCATTTATATCTACTATTTACTACCTTACACTGGCAAACCGATGAGTCAAACTAGTACATGCACTTGAAAATGCAAAAGCATATTGTGTCTGAAAAACCGCGCATCCTTCACATCGCCCCGGCCAACACCTCCGGCGTGCCGGGTCAGTTTGTGCAGACGGAACGGCAGTTGGGGTATGACAGCAGGCTGGTGACGCTCTTTGCGGATCCGAGGAACTATTTTTCAGACATTTGTTTTGACCTGCCGTTCATCGATATAGCGCCGACGAAATGGATCAAAAAGCTGGTCTCCGACCCGAAAAAACTCGTCGTCGTCAACCGAACAGCGAAACCAGCGTCGATCCCCATTGTCTGGCAGCCGCACACTTTATCCGAGAGAGTGCTCATCGACGTGCGCGATTGTATCTGGCGGCGAAAAATCGAGCGCATGATTGCGCAGTATCATCTCGATCAGTTCGATGTCTATCAGCTCGATGGCGGGCTGGGATTTTATCGACATGCGTCTTTCATCCGTGCGATGAAGGCGCGGGGCAGGAAAATAATCTGCTGTTACACCGGCAGCGACCTGCGCACGCGCGGCGTCATCAAACAAATTGACGACATCGCGGACCTCAATGTGACCGTCGAGTACGATCATCTGAAACTACATCCGAACATCCAACATGTCTTTTTCCCCTTTGATGCGAGCCGTTTTGAGCCGCAACATCGCGATCATACGAAACCGGTGGTCATCGGTCATGCGCCGACGAACCGCGCTGCCAAAGGGAGCGATATCATCATTCCGATCCTGCGGCAGCTGGCGCACAATCATCATGTGGAGATCGAACTCATCGAGGGATTGCCCTACAGCGAGGCGTTGTTGCGAAAACGTCGCTGTGACATCTTTGTTGATCAGATCGGCGATCTCGGCTATGGCATCAATTCGCTCGAGGCCATGGCCATGGCTATTCCGGCGGCGTCCTGTTTGGCGCCCGGTTTTGCGGAGAGCTATCCGGCGCATCCGTTCGTCGAGGTAGATGCCGCCACTTTGGCGGACAAACTCGCGCCGCTGATCCATGATGCCGCGTTGCGGCGACGCATCGGCGAGCGCGGCCGAGCCTGGGTGCTGGAAAATCACGATGCCGTCCGAGTGGTGCAAAAACTTCACGCGCTCGCCGGGATTGCCTGAGATTTATCCTGCTGGCAAGCACCAAGGTTGCAGCGACGATATCGTGTGTAAGAGACTGGCACTGTTTTTCGAATGATAAAGAATTGAACCACCGAGTGCTAGGCGCGGCTTTGGGCCGCAACCAAACAATGTAGCAATTACGAAAAGCTAAACGCAAGGCGCAAAGGAACGCAGAGGTTCACAGAGAAAAATGGATGTGCTGCGATATTGTAAACCTCTCTAGATAAGCGAGGCAATGAAAAATCAATATCATTTCTTCGCGAATCTTTGCATTCTCTGCGCCTTGTATGTTAAAAAAGTTTGTGTAGTAAAAGTTTTTCCTCTCCACCCAGAGGATCAGTGGCTTAAGCCACTGATCC
>JAFGJB010000319.1 GCA_016929295.1 Candidatus Zhuqueibacterota bacterium
ACAGGCTGTCAGCGCATCTATTGGCAGGGCAGTCACTATGCCAGAATTCGCCAAAAAATTGCCCAGCTGCTCGACAAGAACTCGCCGCTTTTTCAGGCGAAAGATTGAAAAAAACAAAGCGCGATTTTTGTGATTTCACTTTACGTGATATCTCGTCTGCATGATTTTTTGTACTCGCGAAGCCGCAGAAACGCAAAGGAAAACAATTAACAATCTAAATGTACGGCTTTGCGACTTGGCGCGAGATGAGAAAAATGAAATAATGCGATACAATAAAAGGAATAAGCGACTCCACTACATACAACACGTCCCTTTTGAGAATCCCGGTTCTATTCTCGACTGGGCGGAAAACGCTGCCATTGCCGTGAACGGCTCACATCTCTACCGCGGTGAACCATTACCCCGGCTCGACGATTTTGAGGCGCTGATCGTCATGGGCGGCCCGATGGCCGTCTCTGATGACCACTTGTACGCCTGGATGGCGGCCGAGAAAAAACTCATCGAATCGGCCATCCGTGCTGAAAAAAAGGTGCTCGGCATTTGCCTCGGCGCGCAATTGCTGGCGCACAGCCTCGGCGCCAAAGTCTATCCTAATGAAGATAAAGAGATTGGCTGGTTTCCGATTGTGTGGAGCGAAGCAGCGCGGTCGCTCGCGCATCTACAGCATATGCCGACACCACTCGCTCTATTCCACTGGCACGGCGATGCGTTCGATTTGCCTGCAGGCGCCCTCCATCTGGCCAGCAGCAGCGCCTGCGCCTGTCAGGCTTTTCAATACGGCGAACACGCCCTCGCCCTGCAATTTCACCTGGAAATCAAGGAAGAAAACATCAGGGCTCTGTTGTTAAATTGCTCGGATGAGCTGGTCGAGGCGCCCTTCATTCAAAGCCGAGCCGAGATTCTTGCCGGAATAAAAAGATGCGATGAGCTCAATGTGAAAATGCAACACTTGCTGGAAAAGTTTTTTATCGAATAAAATGCATACTTGGCCCATGAAAGGACGCGTGGGAAAAATACCAAATGACGAGTGACGGCTAAAGCTGCCTATGGTTGAGAAAAAACAAAAAAAGCACCAACGATCCAGACTTTATCGCATCATGCGATTTTTGCTGTGGTCTGCCTTGTCGTTGTTTGTGATTTTCATCTTGTTGATCGCTGGACTGGTCCTCTACCTGACGCCAGCTAAAATTGAATCGTTAGCAGAAAAGACCGTTTCGGCGCAGCTGGGTCAGGAGCTCTCCTTCACCAATGCCCATTTTAACATCTTGAACGGCTTTGTCTTCCAGGATATTGTGCTATCGCCAGCTTCGGACAGCAGCGGCGCCGCCGTAATAATACCCGTTCATTCAGCGACCGCTAAAGAGATCTCTTTGCGCTACAGTCTGGCGGGTATTCTGAAAAGACGACTGCTGATCACCTCGGCGGTCATCGATTCACCGCAGGTGCGGCTCGTGATGACCGCTGCGGCCGACACCTCCCGCAAATCGACAGCGCCGGACAGCATCGGCGCGATAGAATCCTTCATATCGCTGAATCTGGTCAAGTTTCGCCTCCGCGATGCGACCATCACTGTGGATGTCGTGGACTCGTTACGGCGTCAGCACATCTATCTCGACGACATCAGCATATTTGTGGATGATGTGGCCCTGCCTCACGGCGATGTTATGGCGCAGGATAGTCTGCTGCAGGGGCGGTTTCAGCTCGATTGTCAAAAATCACAATGTCGCTACGAGCAATTGACGCCCGAACCGCAGGTCCATTTTGCCGCTATTCTGGACGCGCACGTCGAGATGATGGTGTCCGGCCTGGCGGATATCGGCGTGAGCGGATCAATCGCATTGAACGACATTGCCGTCGACATGAATGACGCTTTCTCATTCAGGCCGGCGTTCGACACCCCGGTGCTGGCAGAACTCAAAGGGCATCTCGATGCGCGCAGCGGCGCCGCGCATTTTGATCCGATTGCTCTGACGATCGATACGGCGCCGTGGCTCTCACTTGTGGTGCAAGCGGACAGCCTGTTCAGGGCGCCTCATCTCAACGCCACTGTTGTCGATAGCCGCATACCGGTGCAGCAGCTCATCGCACTGGCCAGGCCCTTTATCGTGGATTCTATCCCGTCCATATACCTTCACAATCCGGGCGCCCATATATCTCTCGCCGGCACCAGGGTATTCGGCGTTTTGCCGGACAGCACCAACGGCCAGTCATTGACCTGCATTGCCAGAATCGCCCTGCAGAATTTTGGCGTCACATTGAACCGCAATGAGCATTTTTTGCGCAATTTTAATTTCACCTCCGAGTTTTCCGCACTGCTCGGCTACAATGCGATATTGAATCCGGCTGCGCGAGTGGCCGTCAGTTACGATTCCGTTTTCATCACCACCGCGGACAAGCAAAAGGTGTTTTCCGGCAGGTCTCATATAAACATAGATGCGGACCTCGATGCTGACCTCCTCCCCACTCTTGTCGACGCCCAGCTCGCCATCACCAATGTCCTGGGGGCCGATATTCATAGTGACATCAACCTGCACCGCAGCGGCACAATCGACACGTTTTCCGGCACAGGTGTTGTATCATTCCAGGGATTCGACATTTCACCCTTTACAAAATCACAGATTCGTTCCCGCGTTTCAGCGCACGCCGAACTGACGCTCAATTCCTTGCAGGACATTACCACGACCTTGACAGTCAATACCGATACGGTCATTGTTCAACAGGAATTTGATGAACTAGCTGTTCGGCCGCTTGCCCTGACGTCGACATTTCGCGCTGCGACCGATACGCTTTTCCAGCATGTGACCCTGCGATCGTTGACCGCCTCGCTGAACGACTTTATGACAGCAGAATTGGCCGGCGCGGCTGCTGTGACGCCTCAATCCATCATTGATCTCAACCGTTTGTCTCTGTCTATTGATCACGCGGCGCTGCTGAACTGGCTGCCGCGACAACTCAAAGAGCCGCTTGCGGACCTGGCGGTCACCGGCACGTCCACCGTCACGTCAAATATACATCTGAACATGAACGATACAACCTATCAAGCAGGTTTGCACATGCGGACGCATGACTTGAGCCTCGATTATCAGGATGGCCTGGCCGCGCTGAGCGGCATTTCGCTCGACATAAAATGCAGCATCGATTCGCACGAGAGGGCGAGCGCCGGGCTCTCTCTTGATATTGATAATATTCAAAGCAGTGAATTCACCCGCGCAAATTTTCGTGATAACAAAATTGTGCTCAAGCTTTCCATGCCCGATTTCCAGACAGTTGAGATCGATACCGGCTTGCTGAGTCTTCCCGACCTCAAGACGACCGGGATCATCGGCGGACGGGTTCATTTTGTGGATAATTCTCCGGTCATCAATTCTCATATTCGTTTGGCGCAAAATGCCGCGGACACCATTCATTTGATGCAGGATACCTTCTATCACGGCAAAAATGAAATTGCAGTCTCCATTCGATCCAATTCGACCGTCGCGCATCTCTCTGCCGGCATTAATATGTCGGATCTGACGGTGAGTCTGCCGAACAATATTCGCGTCGATCGCATCAATTCCCGTGTTGTGATCGCACAAAACATTGATATGCAGAACGGAAAGCTTTTGATGTCGCCGCAAGCCATTGTGCGCACGCCATCTGACGGACTGGTCGATTATCATCTCTACAGAGATTACTATCAACAGGATGAAAAACGCCCGAGCGAGATTCATATCCGGCGCGCTGTCGTCGGCGACTATCTGGTTGAAAATATTCAGGTCGAGGCGTATATCGGCGCCGGAACGATCGAGATCCCGGCGTTTGCCCTTGACGTCTATGGCGGCAATATTGGCGGCGCCTTCTCGCTCATCAGCGATCAGGACAATCTTCTCGAATCCAGCTATAAATTATCGGTGCACATGTCCGGCATCAACTCGGCATTATTGCTGCCGTCGCTGCAGTCGCGATCGCAAGGCATCTTGACAGCCCACTCGGAACTGCAGGGCAAGGGGTTCGACATTATTCACGGCATCGACCTGGCCGGGTACTTTCATATCACCAATATCGAGTCCAAGGTGGCAAATAACCTGCTCACGTCTCTCGATCCTGAGGGAAAGGATTCGGCCATCAAATTTACCAAACTGGTGATGAATTATGGCTACAAGCCAAGTTTGTTGACCTTTGATATCGGCAACGGCTATTGTTATCCGGCCGTGCATTTTTCCCAGCCCTGGTACAATCCTGTCCGGTTGAGCGGCGGCAGTATCGAGTTTGCCAGAATACCGATTGCATCCTTTTTCACCGTCGAAAAATGAGCGATCGCGGATGGAGGTCTCATGAAATATTTTTTAATCACGACTCTTTTTCTCACTTTGTGCCATTGCAGCATCAAATCGCCCGAGTTCACCATCACCGGGCAAAAAACGGCTCTCGAACAACAGGTGCTGGGGAGTTATCAGCATCTGACCGATAATGCCATTGTGACGACGTCGATGCGCACGGGAGGCGATGGAGAAGGGCTTGACTCTCCGCAAAAACAGGCGATTTTGCAGGCGGTGCAAAATCAGAGATTCAATAAAGATGAGATTGATGAGTTCAAGCGCGAAAAAGTGATCGGCGAAAACAATCGTGGTTATCTGCAAGTTCGTCCAACACCCCGCTACGAGCAGGATGAGAGCTATAAAAAACTGGTCGATGTACTGGTGGAAGAGGAGAATGGCAATCGCCGCGTCATTTACCAACGCGTGTTGGTGATGACCGAGGTAGCCCAGGAAGAAGAGATCAATGCAATTTTTGCCAATATGCAAATTGACCAGTCCGCGCCAGGCACGCTGATCCAGCAGCGCGACGGACAATGGCTAGAAAAGAGTGATAATCGCAAATGAGGCCATCTTTTTCACACACTCACATTTTTCCAGCCGCTCCGGCAAACGAACAGAGTTGGCGGCGACGCCTGATGAGTCGCAGCGTACTCGCAAAACGCCTGCTCTTTTCTCTTTTGTTCATCACTGTGCTGCCGGGTGATCTTGAGTCAGCTACGCCATCTTTTGCCGCCAACGTGCGCCAGATCACGACGCATCCTGACATCGATCTGGCGCCGCGCCTGTCGCCGGACGGCAAGTGGCTGGCTTTTGTGTCGAAACGATCCGGCAACTATGATATCTGGCTCAAAAATATGGGGACAGGTTTTGAGCGACAACTGACGACGCATCGCGCTGACGATTTTTATCCGGTGTGGGACGTGAAGCAGCGTTATCTCATCTATGTCAGTCAATCCACCGACGCCCACGGCGATCTGTTCAGGCTCAATCTCAGAAGCGTACGGGGTGAAATCATCGCCAAAGGTGAGCCGGAAAGATTGACATTTTACCTGGGATTTGACGGTTATCCGACGATCTCCGCATTTGATGAGCACATCGCCTGGGTGTCCGATCGAACGGGTCGACCGGAAATCTGGCTGCAGACAAAGAGAAGACTGGATGTCCGCCAACTCACACACGGCGGCGCAACACATCCGGCGTGGAGCCCCATTCAGGACTATCTTGCCTTCACATCCTATCGGCAAGACGGCAGCAATGGCGACATCTGGCTCCTGAATCTCTATGCGCCGCTCGAGTTGTTTGAAACAACATCGCCCACCGACAGTCTGGAACGCCCCATGTGGCCCATCACCAAAGGCGCCATGGCGGATGGATTCCCGACATGGACAGCGAATGCCGAAAAGGTCATTTTCACTCGCCATGCCATCGACACGAACGGCGACGGTCAACTGACGCCGGCTGACAAATCTGCCTTGTGGTCAGTGACTATTTCGCACACCCCCATCGACAGCGTGCGCGTCAGCAATCCATCATTTGAAATGTGTCGCGAGTCATTTGATGACCGCATCGCCCTCGCCGCTCGACCGTTGACGCCCCTCTATTATGATGCACAACAGCCGGACCATGGATCTGACAATAACAGCTATTTCATCTCATCACTCAGTGGCAATACAGATATCTGGTCAGCAAACATCTTTCATTTCATATCGCTCGGAGATTCGACCGACATCCTGGATCTCATTGACGAAAAATATCCGCTGCCGCATCATCTGCACAGTCAGCAGCTGGATTCCCTGTTCAAAGTCCAGGGCGTTCTGTCCGTGCAAGAGCAGCGACGTCTGTGGGATCGCCTCACCGCTCTGCAGCAGGTTTTCGATGCCGACAAGACAGCGCACCATCTCAAGGCGTCGTCACTTTACGAGGGCGGCGTTTGTATGCTCCTTCTCGGCTATCCGGATCAGGCGCGACTCCATTTTGACACCGTCATAACCATGTTCCCTGAGGTCGACGAGCAAACCGTATGGTCCGAGCTCGCGCTCAAAGGCATGAATTCTTCATCCGATGGTTTGACCGATGACTTGATTGCCGCGGTCATGGCTCTGCAAAGCCAACATCCTGATCTGATGAAATTTCAGGCCCAGTCTGAAATTCTTTTGGGCCGGTTATGGGGTCAAAAAGGAGACCTGCCTAACGCCGAGAGGCATTTGAAAAATCTTTCGCCATACCCGGAATTCTGCGCTGAAAGTCAGTACTATCTGGGCAGATTATATGAACATTTTGGGGCGTCATCAAGGGCGGTCGACGTTTATGTTTCCCTCGTTCAAACATATCCGGAGCAAAAAGAGTGGATTGTGCAATCTCGAGATCGTCTCATCGCCATATCTCTCCAGGGCGAAAAAAATGATCAGGGACGCCTAGCCAGGTATCGGTCGCTGCACGAACAATTGCGCGAGTTCAAGACAATTTCCGCCGAGCCGCTTTTTCGCGCAGCGGCACTGTCCGTCCAACTGCAAGACTATGACGCCGCTTTCGAGATTTATGATTCGATCATACACGACTATGCGGAGCTGCCAGAAATTGTTTTTGCGGCACAAAAAGAACGCGCCGAACTGTTGCTGCGAACCGGAGAATTCGTTCAGGCCGCCACCGATTACGGCGCTATGGCTGATGATTATTTCAAGTCGCCGACGTTGGCGAAAGAAGCAAACGAGCGACTCGTCCAGCTTTTGCTGGAATCGGCGCGAGATTTGAAATCGTCGAGCAACCATGCTATTGCCGCCATTCGTTACCAGAGGGTCCTCGATCTGGATCCAAACAATCTCCTTGCCCACAAGGGTTATATTGAAAGTATGTTCAACCTTGCACGAATCGATGAGGTGGTCGAGGAATATGAGCGCTTGAACAAGACTTTTCCCAATGACAATATCCTGCTTTATGCCCTCGGTCTGGCCTACTCGTATCGCGGCACCCGCACCCGTGATGGTGTTTATCTGGCGAGCGATGTCAATCCGGCTGATCTGGAGCGCTCCAACGACTTGCTCCGGCGAGCGTTGGCCTTTGATTATAATCAGATAGAGGCTTATCTGACTCTCAGCTATAATTTCGAGATGCTGGAGAATCACCAGATCTGGAAGAAGAATAAACCGCAGAACTTTTGGGGTAAGGCGGGCGATGCGCTCATTGCTCCTGCCGTCTGGCTCTTTCACACGGTGACTTTTTACAACGAGACAAAAGCGCCGCGTTATTATGAGAGTTCAATTCAGATATTGACGAGTGCGCTCGCACTCAACGACGAAGAGCAGCGGCCGGACCTCGAAGCGTTGGTGGCTCTCAATATGGCCAACAATTACTACAATCTCGGCGAGTATGGTTTTGCCAAGGCGTACGATTTTTATCATTTGCGCATGCGCTATGATTCGACCTTCACAGACACGCGCCAGGAAGCGCTGATCAAAGAACGAATGGGCCATTGTGCGATGGTCGTCAATGATCTCGAACACGGCCCGGATTATCTCAAACGCACCATAGCACTGTATGGGGAGATGAATAATCAGGACCGCGTGCTGGTCAATACGAAACGCCTGGCTCTGCTGTACGAATTCGGCGGAGAGAGCGAGCAGGCGCTCATCTATTACCAGCAGGCGGCCGAAATTGAAATGCAACGCAATCTGTATGACGGCCTATTGCGAAGTTACAGGAGTCTGGCTTTTCATCATTATCTTCTCAACCAAAAAGATGAAGCCGTCGCCTATACGAACAAGGCGTTCGCACTGCTGGATGAAGGCCTGGTTGCGCGCTCCAAAGGCAAGCCCATCCGGCCCCAGTTCAGCATCCTGGGCATTTACTTTCCCATCCCGTACGATTTGCGCAAGATCGGCGCCAAATCCATTTTACAGCTATCAACGGACGAGGAAGAAGCCATCCTCTATACCATATTGGCCGAGACTTTCCGACAAGATCGTCAGTTTGATGATGCCATCGCCTTTTATGAAAAAAAGCTCAAAATTTATGAACAGCGCTTTGATTACAACGCGCAGGCGATCTTTCAAAATAATATGGCCTATCTCTATTTCATCAAAGGTGACTATGACAATGCGTGGAAATGGTTCACAAATTCCTACTGGATGTGCCGCAGTGCCAAAAATATCGGCGGACAGTTGCTCAATATAACCAACGCAGCCCATGTCGTCATGACCATTGTTGAAGAGCCTGATGCGAGGAAGAGAATTCATCTTGTAAAATATTACAACTGGATCACCGGAAAAATGAGGGAGATGCTCGAACTGACCGAGGAGACGAAAAGTCTCTATGCGACCAGCCGCATGCATCTCTATATGCTTTTAGCGGATTTGGTGATGGTGAATGTCGAGTACAATGCCCGGGCCGATGTCGAGGCGCGCTTGAATGCATCAATGCGCACCATCAGGCAATCGCATGAGGCGGACACTCTACTGGCGAGCGCCCTGGAATTATCTCAACAACTCAGACTGACCGCCGAAGAAGCCGCCATTCATTTCAAGCGAGGCCGGCTCTACAACGTGCTGGGTGAATATAACGATGCCCTGGCAGCGCTCATCGAGTGCAGAAAAATTGCCGCGCTGAATGAATTGACGGACATACTGTGGCAGGTGAATACAGCCATTGGCAAAAATATAGCGATGCAGTCGACGGACAGGCTGCAGATCAAAAACGATGCCCTCTATTATTTTCAGCAGGCCATGCAGATATCCGAAGCGAACCGCCTGGCGACACCGGGAATTTCCGCCGCGCGATACAGGCAACAAATTCAGGAACCTTTTCGCGAGGCAATAAAAGTGCACGTCGCCCGAGGCTCGACGCTGCAAGCCCTGCAGCTGGCCGAGCGTATGCGCGAGAAAAGCTATCTGGACATTCTGGGCGATGAAAAAATAGATTTGGGTGACGGCGTGCGGCAGGAACTGTATGCTGCAGCGGATTCGCTCATGCAGGCGGTGAATGATCTTGAAATCACATTGCTCCACCCGAGCCAGCAGAGCCGACAAAGCTCGGAGCCGCGGGAGCTGCAACGAAAATTGTCAGCATTAAGAGCTGAATACTCGGAGGCTTTGGAAAAAATCCGGACGCAAGCGCCCGAGATCGAATCTTTGATAAAGATCACACCGGTCAACATCGAACAGCTGCAGACCTTGCTGCCCGACAGCCTTGCTTTGCTCTATCAGATTGTCGATGAAAAAGAGAGCTACAACTGGATCATAACCCAGGACACCATCTCTTTCTTCTCGACGCCCTTTGACAAGCAGGTCGTGCGGACATGGCTTGCAACACAAGGGGACTCGCTGCAAAGCATGCCAGATGCTTTTATGACAATATTCCAATCCCTCGGCTCATTGGCCGGATACAAGTTGGTCTTTATCCCGGACTATGATTTTTTAACGTATCCGTGGTCGCTCTTCGCCGAGCAGGCTCCCCAGCTGCCGGCCATTTCATCAGTCAGTTCGAGCTTGACCAGTTTTGCCATGGCGCTACAAAATAGCCGGCCAGGAGGGAATCATATCTATCTGGCGCCGCCGGATCCGGATTTGAATGCAACGCTCGCGAATTATCAGATCATAGCCCCGGTGCCGCAGCAATCCGGTAATGCCTTTTTTGCCCAACGGGCGCTTTTTGCTCAGGCGGATATCATCCATTTGAATGCAACAATGGGATCAAATGACGTTTTCCCGGCTCTCGCAGAAATAGCCTATGAGATACCAGAGTCACAGCCGGCAATCATGAACGTGAAGGATTTCTATACTCTCAAAAGCGGCGGCGCATCACACCTGACGCTTGTTCATGCTCCGGCTGGTGCACCATATATCTCTCCTGAACAATTTGTCGCCTGGGAGCGGGCGCTCTTTTTTGGTGATATCTCTTCATTTTTAGTGGTCTCGCCGACGACCGACTCGAGCGCGAATTTCTTGGCTGAATTCTATCAGGAGCTTTCCCGCCGCAGCGTCGATGACGCCATTTCGCGGGCTTGTTCGAGCCTCAATGCAAAAAATCAGCTGCATGGAAAAACTTTCAGCCTGCAGCTGTACGGCTTTGGCGGAAGCGATGCAGATCAGGGAGCTGAATCAGCTCTGGTGAGCGCGAAAAGCCTGCAGAATCTGGCTGATGCGGCGTTCAACGATCGAGAGTGGGAACAAGCATTCGACCTCTATGCACTCGTCAGAAAATCAAATCTCCAGCCTGGTCAAATTCCGGAAATTGACTCTCGTATGCTGGCCTGCGCAATTCTGGACGAAAACTGGTATCATGCGATTGATCTGCAAAAAGAGATGGCGGATCGCTACGCACGTCTGAACGACTGGCCGGCTGTCGCCGACGTTCATCGTCACCTCGCTGTCTATTATGAACAGATACGCGATCTGCAAAATGCCGAAAACTCTCGGTCGAGCTATCGCCGTCTGGTGAGCGAATACGGCCTCGATTATGATACCGCCTTTGCATGGCAACATGTCGGCTCAATATGCATCGATGGCGGCAATTATCTGCGCGCAGTTGATTTTCTCCTTCGCGCTGCTTCTGAATATAAACAGCAAAATGATACTCAAAACCAGACCACAGCCCTGCAGCGCCTCGCCGATGTCTATGCGTATGATATTCTCGACCTCGCCAGCGCCTTGCGTCACTACGAGCAGGTGACGGATTTGATTCGGCCGCAGTCAGCTCGCCAATATGCCACAGTGTTGCTGGACAAGAGTCGGGTGCTCTCTCATTATAAACTCTATGCCAGCGCCACAAGTCATGTTCTGCAGGCTTTGGCCGCTGCCCAACAAGCGCTCGAGCCCGATCTGCTCAATCAATGCGAAATGCAGCTGGCTTTGCTGTCGTTCGAGCAAGGTGACATGCTTCAAGCCACTGCCCATCTGGATAGAATGGCTGAACCCATGACCGCACTTTTGGTCATTGATCGTCTGTTGCTTCAGAGCCGGATGGCTGCAGAGCAGGGATCATGGCAAAAGGCCGAAAGCATGGCCAGGCGCGCCATCGATCTGGCGGCGAAAAGTCGTGAATCGCACTATCTTGTTCAAAGCCTTCTGCATAGCTCCCTTTTGAGCTGGCATCAGGGAAAATATGCGGATGCCATCTCTGCCGGCGAAAGGATTGTGGCATCCGTGAGCAAGCACTCCCGCTGGAGCCTCTCAGCGCACATGCTGCTGGGCGCTCAATTACTGGATACTGGCGAGAGTGAAGGCGCGATGCAGTATCTGCAGACAGCGCTCGAGCGGACCGCGCACCGATTTGATGATCATGCGCGCGCCCGGTGCTATCTGCATCTCAGCCGCGCCGTCGGCGATAGCGCGGCGCATGTCTTTGTTGCAAAAGCACTCTCTTTGTCCGATTCGTTGGGCCTTGCGCCAATCCAGTGGCGCGCCTGCTGGCGGGAAGCGCAATTGGCACTGGCAGAAGGCAGACGAGAGGATGCCGGGGTCGGCTTTCAAAATGGCTTGAAGGCTCTATTGCGCACTCCGCCCACGACCGCTTTCCAGCAGTTGCGCGACGGTTTCTCGATGACCGAAGAGGAGTTTTTTGCCGAGTTCATCGAATTTCAATCGACTGAGAACGGGCCCCTCGCAGCTTTGGCTGTCCTGGAAACAGTGCAGCGTCGTTCCATCGCCCGTACCGACTATGTGAATCAGAATGCTTTTTATAAAGATGCGCAAAAACAGGCGACGCTGGACAGTTTGCTGGAAGAGGCGGCATTCAACCGCGCTCGTCTGATGGTTGAAAAAAATGGCGCCGACGGGACATATGATACGCTTCGTCAGGCGATGCGAAATATTCAGCTCGGCATCGCGCAATCGACAGGCACCGACGACTCTGACGCGTTGACGGAACAGTATTCTGTCTTGATGGCGCAGATGCCAGGGGACGCGGCCATCCTGTGCGCTTATTATACCGCGACAAAGCTTTTCTTATGGCACATCCGCAGCGACAGCATCGCCTCCTATCAGCGTCAGTTTGCGCCCGAGAGGCTGAATGAGCCTCTTGGAGAGTTGTATCAGAGGATGATCGCGCGCGAGTCGGTCGTGACTCCGGCTCAGTCGCTTTACAACGAATTCCTTTCCCCGCTGGATTTGACGCGCGATCAAACCCTCATCATTGTCCCTTATGCAAAATTGTATTATGTGCCTTTTTCGCTGCTCGGATCGGAAGGCAGCATGCCTCTCGGTTTGGAAAAGCGTCTTTCGTATGCTATATTGCCCTCAAAAGCGTTGAGGGCTCTCGCGGAGACGAAGCGGGTGCCGGTTCGTTCCGTCGCTTTTCTGACGACGGCCGCCAGGACCGCTAGAGATTTGTCGCTGTCGCCAAACATAGCGCAAAGTCTTGATCGCTATTTTCAAAGCGTCTCGCCATTGTCCGTTGATGACGGATTTGAGAATGTGACACCAGCTTTGAACCAGCGCCCGGATGCGCTCTATATCGGCGCCAGAATAGAGTTCAATTCGCGTTTCCCCTTCAATGCGCACGTCGCCATGTATGGCCCGGCAAATGAACTGATCTTTGACGTGCAGCCGTGGCTAGCCAGCTTGTCCGCTCCGCTGGCCGTATTGGCATCTGGGCGCGTCAGTGATTTTTTTCAGCATGGCAACGAATTCGCCGGTTTTTATGCCGGCATGCTGGATCGGCACGCGCAATGCATCCTGTCAGCGCACTGGCTGGCCGATGAGACCGCATCCGCAGTTTTGCTCAAACGATTTTTCCGCAATTTATCGGAAGGACATCCGCGCGCCGAGGCGTTGCGACTGGCGCAACGAACCGTTTATGACTATTATGATGCACATCCGTCGGCCTGGGCTGCCTATCGATTGGTTGGAGAGATCTATTAACAATTTTTATGCATCTCCCGTTTATCCACTATAACGTCACAGGAGTTCAATTGAAGCATCTGACCCTGCCGCTCATTCTGCTGATCGGGTCGCTGGTCACTGCAGAGGTCCCGGAAGGACCGCTTTATCTCAATATCACTTTCCCACCACCGAGTGATACGGTTGATGCGGACTATGTACGGCTCTCCGGCAATACGCTGCCAAGCGCGGTTCTTAAAATCAACAATCGCCAAATTAGCCTGTTTCCGCAAGGCTCATTCGCCACGCGAACGGCGCTGCTGGAGGGCAAAAATCGGATAATCGTGACAGCGCAAAAAGGGGATGAGCGAATCCAGGACACCTTGTCCATATATCGCCCGCAAAAACCCAAAAGCCTTCACCCGGTGCCAACGCAGCTGGAAGAGGTTTACATTGAGCCGGCGGAGGATGTCTGGCTGCGGAATGGAGATCATTTATCCGTGCAATGCAAGGGCAGTCCGGGAGGCGAGGCCAGATTCAGCATCGAGCGGTTTGGCAAGAATTTCCCCATGATTGAGATGCCGATGGACCAAACGAACGGCATCGCCGGCATCTATGTCGGCGTGGTAAAGCTGGCGAATGCGCCGGATGATCGACCGCTTGAAATCGATTTTGAATTGACGGGACTCGACAAGGAGAAAAAGCGCCTGGCCGCACCTGGAAAACTGCATATTTTAGCCGATCACCTTCCGCTGATCGGCATGACCGCAGCGCCAACCTTCATCTATGGGACGGCAAAAGGCTATGTGCCCATCAGCAGAATTCCCGACTCTGTAAAAATGCATATCATCGGACGCGAGAATCGGCGCTTCAAAATAGACTTGCTCAACAGAAGCGGCTACATCGATGCCCGTGACATGAAGATTTTGCCTTTCGGCACGCCGTTGCCCCGAGCAACGATCAGCGCACCCGTCATCCAACAGGATAAAAACTGGCTGCATCTGATCATGGCCATCAGTGACCGATTGCCGTTTCGAACAAATGTCACCTTCAACCCGCTCGTCGTGGAGCTTGATATCTGGGGCGCGCGACAAGCCTCGCACTGGATCACCTATCCGAACGCAGCGGTGGATCTAGAGCAATTAACCTTTGAGCAGTGCGATGATCATATTTTCAGGACCAGAGTGCAATTGAACCAGGAGCGTTCGTGGGGATATAAGGTGCATTACAAAGATGGCGCCGTCCATCTTTCGATTCGGCGCCGGCCACAGATTCATTCCACCAATCCAGTGGGCAATCTCGTCTTTGCGATCGATCCCGGACATGGTGGCGAAGAAACCGGCGCGACGAGTCCTCTCGGTGTCCTTGAAAAGGATATCAACCGCATCTGGGCCGACAAGCTCATCACATTGCTATCGCAAAACGGCGCGACGGTTTTTTTCACTCGCCAAGAGGATGAAACAGTATCACTTGCGGAACGCGTTCGACGAGCGGAGGAAGAGAATGCCCATTTTTTCATCTCGTTGCATAATAATGGCACGACCGCCTCGGGCAATCCACTGAGCGCGCAGGGGACGAGCGTGTACTTTACACTGCAGCAAAACAAGGATCTCAACTGGGCTATTTACCCCCACATGCTGAAAATCGGTCTGGCGCCTTATGGTCGGATTTATAATTCATATTTTGTGACCAACGCGACGGGGTTTTTGGTCGCTCTGGTAGAGGGTGGATTTTTGACTCATCCGACTGAGGAGTTGAACCTGGCCAACGACGAGTTCATTCAAAAAATGGCCGACGCAGTTTATGCCGGCATCGTCGATTTTCTCAAAGCGAACGCAGAATGAGCGAATTCTCTAATCTTTATAGATGTTTATTTTCACCCGCGCCGGCTCGGCGATCAAAATGGGGATGTTCACACCGGACTGCACCTGAAATGGATCAGGATACGGCGCTAAAAGCTCGTGGTGCAGCCAGTAACCGGGCTCAAAACGAGATTCATCGTTAGATTCCAGCTTGCCGCCAGGATCAACCGAAATATAGGCTTGATCTTGCCAATCTTTGATGTTGAGCACGATGATATAGCGGCCGGATTCGACATGCTTTCTGTTTTCGTCTTTGCCATCCCAAAAGAAGATATATTTTCCGCTCAGCTCAAGAACATCATCGATGAAGTGAATGACGAGCTCTTTTTTCTCTTCATTTTTAAGCGGATTGCTGCAGCGCAGGGAGAGAAGAATAGCGAGGAAAAAAAATATCGATACTCGTTTCATCATCATCGTCTAATTTCTTGTTGATATCATCATCAGATATTAAACTCTTTTCACTCTACAGTGATCCATTTTTCCACCCAGGCGAACACCTCGCTCCACCACAATTTTGCATTTTGCGGCTTGGTGACAAAATGAGTTTCGTCCGGAAAATAGATGAGGCGCGACGGCACCTCATATCGCTGCAACGCCGTGAACGTCTGGAATGCCTGCGTGACCGGCACGCGATAGTCGCCTTGTCCGTGAATGACCAGCATGGGCGTCTTGATCTTTTTAAAATTCTCGGCGTAAAAAGAGGGAGACCATTTGGCATACAGCTCGGGATTTTCATAGGGTGTGCCGCCAAACTCCCATTCCGGAAACCAGAGTTCATCTGTAGCGCCGTACATGCTGCGCTGATCGAACACGCCGGCATGACTGATGAGCGCGGCGAAACGATCGGTCTGCGTGGCGATCCAGTTTACCATAAAGCCGCCATAACTGGCGCCGGCGGCGACGATCTTGGCCTTTTCAATGTAATCGAAATTCTCCAGTACATAGTCCAACCCGGCCATCAAATCGCTAAAGGGAGCGCCGCCCCAATCTTTGCTGACAGCATCGCACCAGGCTTGCCCGTAACCTTTCGAGCCGCGGGGATTGATCGCCACCACGACATATCCGGGCGCCGCAAACATTGACGTGTTCCAGCGATAATGAAACTCATCGCTCCACATGCCCTGCGGGCCACCGTGAATGAGAAAAATGAGCGGATATTTTTTCTCCGTGTTGAAAAACGGCGGCCTGACCATGAGGCCGTGGCATTTTTGCCCGTCGACTGTAGAAAACCAGAACTCTTCCGTTGGATTGAGAGCCAGTTCGCTCAACAACTGTTTATTGACAAAAGTCAGCTGAGCGCTCTTATCTTTGGCCAGATCATGGGCAAATATTTCATGCGGCATGACGTTGGACTGTTTTTTAAAAAACAGGGTCTTGCCGTCCGCACTCGCCACAAGATCCGTATTCACATTGTCCTGGATCCGCTTGCTCATCCTGGTGCTTTTGATATCAATGCTGTAAACGGTTTGCCGACCTCGCTCGAGCGCATTGAAATAGAGCGATTTGCTGTCATGTGACCAGACAACCTCTGCCGGTGAAAGATCCAGCGATGCGGTCAATGGACGCTTTTCACCTGTCTTGCGATCGTAGAGGATTATCTCATATTGATCCGCTTCAAAATTGGGCCGCGCCATGGCGCGATAGGCAATATAGTCGCCATTCGGAGAATAGACCGGCTGATTGTCAACGGCGTTGTTTTCTGCAGTCAAATTGGTTGCCAGTCCGCCGGTCACCGGCACGACAAAGATATCGTTGTTTGTATTGGCTGCCGGCATATCCGAGCGGTTGCTCACAAATGCCAGTTCCGTCCCGTCCGGCGAAAATGCATAATCGCGCGTACCGCCCAGGTCGAGCGGCGGGGCATCAAAATCGCCGGGGGTCAGATCGCGCACATTTTTGCCATTCGCATCGCAGACAAAGATGTGCGTTCGTTTGCCGTCGGTCCAATGATCCCACGAGCGAAAGAACAGCCTGTCGATGATTCGAGCGCTGCTCTTTGATTTTTCTTTCTCTTCATCCATATCCGCACTGTGCTGCAACGAGGTCGCATCTGGATGCACCGCGGCTGAAAAAGCGATTCTTGAGCCGTCCGGCGACCAGATATAGTCATCCACATCCACAGGAAAAAAGGTGAGCTGGCGCGCTTCACCGCCATCCAGCGGCAGCGTATAGATTTGCGCGCTGCCGTTGCGCGAAGACAAAAAGGCGATCGATTTTCCGTCAGGTCGCCACTGCGGAGACGTACTGCTGGCACTGTGGGATGTCAATTGCCGTGATTCGCCGCCTTGAGAAGCCACGAGCCAGATGTCGGTGTGGCTCGAATTGGCCTCCATATCGTAAACCGTGAGGGCGTAGGCGATGCGGCTGCCATCAGGCGACAGGGCAATCTCTCTTATTCGCTGCATAGCCCACATGTCGTCTACCGTCATGGCTCTTTTACCGGCTGATACGGTGGTCGCCAGGAGGACAAAGATTAGTAGCTTTTTCATATTTTCTCCCAGTCTGTTAGCTGCTGAGCACTTTTTTAAAGTCAATCACCGCTTTTTCGACACCAACGAGCATGGCGCGAGAACAGATCGCCCAACCGACATTAAATTCTTCAATGTATTGGATGTCCGCCAATTCCCGCAACGATTGCATGGATAAGGAGCGACCGGCCGACACGCCGAGTCCGATTTTGTTGGCCGCGATGGCGGCGGAACGAATCTGTTCGATGACATCGCTCATAGCGCCCAGATCATCGATGGCCGCCAGAGAGCTGGTATTGATTTGAATATAGTCCGCCTGCACCCGGGCGGCGGCGCGTATTTGTTGCGGTTCCGGATCGACGAGCATAGTGACGACAATGCCGTTGGCGCGCAACGTGGTGACAGCTTCCTCCAGATAGGACAGAGTGTTTGCGGCATCGAGCGACCGATCAGGTTCTTTGGCGGCGGACGACGGCAACAGCGTCACCATATCCGGCAGCCAGCTCAGCGCTTTTTTTATCATATCATCATTCGTGGGTATGGCCAGGTTGAGATGTGTCTGCACGACCTCTTTGAGTAAACCAACATCGCGATCGGTGACGTCGGAACGATCTTCGCGGAGCTGCACGATGATGCCGTCAATGCCCGCCATCTCGGCAGTAAATGCGATCGACAGCGGATCGGGATTTCGCCCTTTTTTCATGTTTCTTATTTTTGCCACTTGATTCAAGCACAATGATAGACGAGCCATTGCAGTCCCTTTCATAATGTTCTAGTCCAGTACGTGCGAGACAGGCACAAAAGTGATGCCCGAAGATTTCAGCTGCGGAAGCATCTCCTCCAGCACCGCCAGCGTTCTTTTGCGAACGTGGCCGATGGCGATGACACTTCCTTGCTGCTTGGCAATTTGCGTCATTTGCATCAACTGCTTGCGTATGAAATTCTTGTCGTCCTCGGCATCCAGAAAAAAGCGATTCTGGCCAGCCGGGACATTATAACTCCTGGCTATCTGATAGGCGACGCTCGCGGGACTGGTGCGGCTGTCGACAAAGAATTTATTCATGCCCTGCAGTGATTGCATGACCATTTCCATGAGCTCGCGATCCGCCGTCGCCTTTGATCCCTGATGATTATTAAGTCCCGCTGCCATGGGGATTTGCGCGAACGCCTGGCGCAGGCGCAGTGAAACTTTGCCAGGATCCTGACCGGTTATGAGGGTAAAGCCCTCGTCGCGGTATTTTTCTTTTTCCGGCTCCATCGGCATATGAACAAGCACTTCTTTGCCATGCAGGCTGGCAATCTCGGCGACCTTTTGCGAATAGTTGAGACCGGGGATGATCGAAATCGTCAGCGGAACCTGCATCGTCAGAAAAGAACGCGCCAGACTGTTGAACGAGTAACCAAAATCATCGATGATGATCGCTGCGCTTCCTTGCGTTGAATAGAGACGACGCGACGTGACGAAAAGCAAATTTTCGATGACGATGTTATTCTTGCCGACACTCATCACGGTGCCGCCATCTGTTTTGCGACAATCGATGATGCTCGCTCCAATGGTCGCCAGTTCCGAGCGCAAAACATCGTAAAAGCCAAAGAATGGGAAATCGCTCGGGATCAGAATCCGCGTGAGACTGTCATCCAGGGTTATCTTTTCTTCAGATATCTCAAATTGCGCCAGGGCATCTCGGACGGTCCTGGACACCGCGACGACAGTAGAACTCTTCATACGAGTGGAAGGTTTTTTTATCGTCGGGATGAAAATGATATTGACAAAGAGGAGCACGACGGCCAGGGCGATCAATATCCACAATTTTGCCGGAATTGCCGGCCGACGAAATTGAAGACGCGGCAATTTGAATTCAAACCTGCGCTTGTTGATTTGACGAGCTTTTCGTTTCATATCAATGCCCCACTATTTGCCAAACCGGGCCTTCAAATCACTCCATGTCAAGCTATCGCTGGTCGCCACATCGCGCCAGCGATGAATGTACCAGACATCATCAGAGGTTCTCAGCAAGCGGAATTCTGCTTGCCCGGTCAGGTAGCGAAAACAGGCTGTCTCATCGCATTTATCCTGCATTTTAATAGCATAGTTTTGCAGCAATGTGACAGAATCCTGAAACGTCGTCTCTTTCAGTCGATTGAATGTGACCGTTATGAGCGAGTCCTTGGGAAGATATGAGTAGAGCTGATTGATATAGTTGGATTCCGCTTCCTTGTCCCAACGCTCAAAGACGCCCGGATTGGCGTTCGCTACGGCCGGTTCCGGAGAAAAAATGAACTCTTTTGCCGCAATACTCGTATCTGCCAGGCAGCGCAAATAATTGGATTTATTTTTTTCCTGCATGGCATTTTTCAGATTGATCAGCACATAGGCTGGAGACGTTGGCTGTATCCAGCTCGATTGGCTCTTTTTCGGCGGTTCCGGTTCGCGCGTCGCGAACGGATTGTCGCAATATTGAAAAAGTATGAAAATAATCCAGATTGCCGTTAACTTTTTATCTGTCATTCTCCGCATGCCCACTTGTCGATTTTAATATATTCGAAATCAACTCCTTTATCAAGTGGTTTTTCTCTTTTCTATGCCCGGCCTCGAGCCGATTCGACATAACGCAACGACACATCTCTCGGCTGCTCGAAGGAGAGCGCTGCACAGCCGTTGGCGGTGCGCAGTCGGGAGAGTTTCGTCGAGAGAATGTTCCTCAGTTCGACCGGTCCATAATCATCAGGATAGATATTGGTGATGCTCTCGATGCCCGCATGTCGATGGTTGCGCCATTTGAGCAAAACGTGCCACGGTATCCGAATGGTGGTGTCGCGCGGCTGATAATACCACTCTTCGTTGACCGCCTCAGCAGCGCCAAAGGCAGCGTGCACAGCATGGATGACGTCGGACATACCTCGCAATTCCGCCGTAGTATGCGCCCAGGGCAACGCCTGCGGCGACTTGGAATAGATCGCAACCGCGGCAAAGGGATGCCCGATATCGGTAAATGCGATGGCGTGCTCATTCTCGCACAGAAAAAGGTTTTGCTGCAAAGCGACATAGGTGACATAGTCCTGGTAAACACCGGCGTCCCGCCCTGCCATGCTGATGCCATTCTTCAGAGCGTGGCCATAGCGATCGAGTCCGATGACCTGGCGATGCAGATGTTCGAAAGTGGCGCCGGCGTCATGTCGCCAGTTTGTGTAGACGCCGATGAACGTCAGGAAGGAATTATGCGCGTAAATGTCCTCCGCCGCAAAGCAGGTGAGCCGTATGTAGTGCAAGTGCTCCTCCGGTGTCAGGGCGCCGGTCGAACAGAGCTGATTCGTCCGCCTGGCGTCGTCAATGTAGTGACGACGCGGAATGATCAATTCGTGTGCGCCGCCGAAAAAAGCATTAATGGCTTTCTCCGCATCGATGTGATTCTGCCCCTCAGCGTGTTGCGCCGCCGCACTGATCAAAAAGTTTATGTGCTCCCGACCCTTTGGATTCGCGAGATAGTCATTCGCTCTTTTTCTGTTGTCAGCTGACAACTGATAGCCATAATTGAACGTCCAGTAGGTGGTCGAGAATATTTCGTACAGATTGCCGATGCGTCTGAATTCAGCGGTTTTCGAAAAGACATGATCCGGATCCGGCGCATCGATGAGAACCCATTGGCCATTGCGGATTTCAATCCGCGTCTTCTCCGGCGTCGTTTTGACATAATTGGCAGCGCAGAAGGCGCAATAATTTTCCGGCGACCGAGGCTGCAATTCTTCCGGCGGCGCGATTTTCGCATAGGATGGCCGATGCTTTCGCTCCGGGATGGTCCATGATTCTGTGCCGGTGAAAGGATTCCGATAAATGGTAGTATCATCCTTGAGCTTTTTAACAAGATTCCATCGTTCCATAGCGTTCCGACCGATTCGTCCGCCGTTCGTCACCTGTTCACAAATTGCTGAACAAAATAAGCGGCTGTGAGCGGCTCACCAGTGGCGTTCTCAATCATAGCAGACCATGGCGCTGATTTTCCCGGGCGAAACACGCTTTCTTTCAGATAATTGCCGACCTCAACCCGGTCTGTGTAACTCACGCCGTCGTCCGAATTGAGTTTCAAAATAGTGTGGACAATATAATGATGCAGCTGGGAGGCAAACAGTTCGCCCAGCATATAGTTATGATAATAGGCCGGATACAAAGCCACGTGAATTTTCGCCGCCCAGTCGGGCTCATCGCGGCCGGCAGGTTTTCTCACCATCTGGAATCGTTCAACCAGCTGCCACCACAAGGCATTGAGATCCTGAGCCGGATCTTGATAGAGCTGCTTTTCGAAATGATACATCACCATCGCCCAGCGCGCAAAGATGAGCTGTTTGAGCTGCATGTGTTTTCCGGCCGCCTGTGCTATTTCATCTCTTTGAGAATCAGCGAGACCGAGCATCCGTTGCATCCAGTCCGCGTTGCAGCTCAGCCGGCCAAAAAACATGGCGATGGCTTCGGTGGTGAAAGCAGCTGCCGGCTCGCGCAGCAGGAATGGCAGTCCTGGGTCATTGTATTTGTCATGCACGGCGTGTCCGAGCTCATGCAGCAAGGTTTCCATCCAGCGCTCATTGTTTTCGATATTGCACAGAATGCGCACGTCTCCTTCGCGATCGATATCCGTACAAAATGCGTGCGGATTTTTGTTCTCGCGCTCGTACAAGTCACTGCGCGCGAGAATCGATTCGACATCCATATCGATGCCGGCGTAGAACCGTTTTGCCAGGTCGACGATATTGTGCTCCGCATAATAGGAATCCAGATCAATGGAATAGACCATCGGCGACTCCTGAAAGAACAGATCGTGATAATGCCAGGGCATCAGCTCACTCTCTCGGATGCCATAAGCGTCCGCCAGGAGAGCGTCCAGTTCAGTTTTCAGATGGATAAACGGCTCGGTTGACAGTTTTTCCAGATCAGCGAATATTTTATCCAGCTCCTCGGCATTTTGCTCAGATACAGCGATCGACATGGCGTGAAAATTTGCAAATCCGAGCTTTTGCGCGCCGGCATTTCGCAGCTGCGCCAGCTCGACCACATCAGCGGCGACGAGCGCCCCGACCTGTTTGCCGGCGAGCCAGGCACTTTTTCTGTTCGTCGAATTTGTTTCTTTTTTCAGTATCTGGCCAATTTCATTGTTGGTCATTTTTTTGCCATTCATCTCGCCACGGAAGGTGCTGAATTTTTGTTCAACTGCAGATGTCTTTTCCACGATCTGTCTGAGCAGCGTCGTATCGATCTGATTGGGCAGATAGGCATGATACAGGATGTCGATCTGGCGCAAGAGGAGCGGATCTGTGCCGGCTCCGGCTTGTCGCAAGAGCTGTAATCG
>JAFGJB010000320.1 GCA_016929295.1 Candidatus Zhuqueibacterota bacterium
CAAGACGTTCACCAACATGACGTACGCGGTCAACATTCGTACAGCCGAGAGCTTGAGCGCCAATCCGGACACCGAGATCGGCATCATCTTCTGCTATCAGGATGAGAGCAACTTTTACTATGTATCCTTCAGCTCGGAGGACAATGCCACTGTCCTGCTCATGCGCAAGAATGGCCAGGATATCGTCCTGGCGCGCACCGATATTCCCATCATTCAGGACTATGATTACATCTCGGTTGCCGTGACCATCATTGACGGCGTCATCAAAGTCTCCACAGAGGATTATAATCTTTTTCATATCTATAACAATACGTTTACAAGCGGCAAAATTGGCGTCGGCGTTGCGGATGATGCCGCCTATTTTGACAAGGTGGTCGTCTGCAAAGAAGTTGAGAATACATGTGACTATTATGAAAATTTCAATGACAACAACCTGAACGGCTGGACGGCGCTCAATCCTCTGAATTGGTACTGCGCCTTTAGGGATTATACATACGTTATATATTTAACCAAATCGCCGGCATCTGCCAAACCCGATCACCTGGGTGAGATCATCACCATCGATCATATCGATGCCGAAAACTTTACCCTCGAATTTGATCTAAAAAGCATTTCCATGCCCGATGGAAATCCAAACGCTGACCTGGCCGTCGTATGGTGCTATATAGATGCGAAAAACTATTATACGGCAATCTTCCATCGCCAAAGCGGCGGGACCAAATGGCTGCGTATACTGAATGATAATGTGACGACCATTCGCCAGTATCCCGAAGCCCTTTTGATCGATCAGGAATGGCATCATGTCAAAATTGCTGCGCTTAACAACTATTATAAAATCTATTTCGATGATAAACTCGTCATGGACCAGTATGACAGCTATCTCACCTCCGGCAAAATCGGTTTTGGTTCACTGAATGATCCCGGCTGGTTTGATAATATCTGCATCACAGGAGATTTGGGCCCGGAGAGCATTTCACTGAGCACACCCAATGGTGGTGAGGTGCTTAAAGCCGGAGAAATGTGCACCATCAATTGGCTGGCTGACAAAGTCATTAATAATGTGATGCTGGAATATACAACAGACGGCGGCGCCAGCTGGGCGAACATCATTCCAAGTACACCCCAGGATAATCAATTTGACTGGGAAGCGCCAGTCGTCAATTCTTCAAAATGCAAAGTCAGAATTCAGGACATTGACGGCTTCCCGGTTGACGAAAGCGACGACTTTTTCACCATCGCCGCACCGCCGCAGACACCAGTCTTGAGTTCACCGGCCAATGGCGCGACGAACGTCAGTACGAGTCCGCTGCTGAGCTGGAACGCTGTAAGCGGCGCTGCATCCTACCAACTGCAGGTGTCGACCAACTCGGGCTTTACCTCAGTTGTGTTCGATCAGAGCGCCATCACGGCGACATCCTTTCCGGTGAGTGGACTGAACAACAACATGACCTATTACTGGCGCGTGAACGCGACGAACGCCGGCGGCACCAGCACGTGGTCGAGCGCCTGGAATTTCACCACTGTCAGTGCACCGCCGCTGCCGCCGACTTTGAGCTCACCGGCAAACGGCGCGACGAACGTCCACACGAGCCTGTCGGTGATCTGGAACGCGGCGAGCGGCGCAACGTCCTACGGCCTGCAGGTGTCGACAAACTCTGAATTCACCTCGTTTGTGGTCGATCAGAGCGCTATCACGTCGACATCCTATCCGGTGAGTGGACTGAACAACAGCACTACCTATTACTGGCGCGTGAACGCGACGAACGACGGTGGCACCAGCGCGTGGTCGAGCGTATGGCATTTTATGACCAGCGGGGCAACCAATGAGCCGCCGATCAGCTTTGAAGGTCCGGATAAAGTGGCGGCCGGCGCCGAATTCACCCTCTACATTCAGGTTGGCTCAGCAGCCAAGCCGGTGAGCAATCTGAAAATCGTCTCCATGGAAATACTTTACACCAATACCAGCGATCTCGACTATGTCTCGTACATGATCGGGCCATTCTTAACAGATGCCGGGGCGCAGGTGATAGCAGAGGATGCCAATGGCAAATTGAGCGCATCGGTCTTTAAAACCAGCGGCGGCAATTCAGGGAACGGTGTGATTCTACGCCTGACATTCAAGTCGCTGACGCAGACGCCAGAGGGTACGGCATTCACCTTTACGTTCAAAGAAGTGCAGGCGCAAAATGCCAATAACGAGATCATCCCCCTCAGCCCTCTCCCGAAAACAGTCACCATCGAGAGCGGCGTATTGGTATGGCCGGGCGATGCGGACAACAGCGGCCGGGTGAATATCTTTGACATCAATCCCATTGTCGCCAATTACTGGGGGAAAACTGGCCCAGCGCGTCCCAATGCGTCATACAATTGGGCGGCGCAATCCTGTCCGCCGTGGAATCCGGTGGCGGCGACTTTTGCCGATTGCAGTGGCGAAGGCGTCATCAGTATTTTCGATATCAATCCGGTCATCATCAACTTTAATAAAACGCACGCGTTGAACAAGACCGCCGGAGTAGAGCAGATCGCTGCCAAGAGCCAGGTCCTGGACGGTCCGCCGTTGACACTGACCCCCGACAAGACAGTGGTTGCCCCCAACGAAGAGTTCTGGATTGACGTCATCGTTGGCTCGGAGCAAAGTCCTGTTGATCGCCTGAAGATTTTAAGCTTTGAAATGACCTATGACACGACAAAATATATGGATTATGTCGCCTACGAACTCGGATTGTTTTTGACAAATTCATCCGGCCAGGTGATTCCCGAAGATGAGAACGGCAAAATAAGCTGCTCGGTTTACAAAACAAGTGGCAGCAACAGCGGTAACGGCGTGCTTGTTCGTTTCTCATTCAAGATATCTGAGACAGCTCCAGAAAATCTGCAGATACACTTTAACATTGGACAGTTTTTAGCCAATGATGAGGATGGCAATATCATCAATATGACAGCGCCTGATTCGTTAACAATTGAAATCATAAGCAGCGCCGTTGCGCAATTCACCCAGATGCCGCAGGAATTTGTCCTCCATCAGAACCACCCCAATCCCTTCAATCCCTCCACCCAGATTGATTATGAGCTGCCGGTGCAGAGTCGGATTAATCTGGCCATTTATAATGTGGTCGGACAGCTGGTGGAAGAGATGACCTTCATCGAGCAGGATGCCGGCATTCATCACTTTACCTGGCGACCGAACGGCGAGAGCGGCATCTACTTCTGTCGGCTCGAGGCGATCCCTCTGCAGGGAGAGAGTCGTCCCTTCATGTCGACAGTAAAAATGTTGTTTACAAAATAAATGCAGATTATGCACTCGTCGTACATCTTGATGGTGTGCGACGAGTGCTTTTGCTCACGCCTTTCCCGGCAGCGGGAGCACGTTCTCTTCTGGCGCAGTGACCGGACCGCGCTCGAAATCAATTGCCGTTGGCTGCATGCGCA
>JAFGJB010000321.1 GCA_016929295.1 Candidatus Zhuqueibacterota bacterium
CTCACCTTCAATGATACGACCTGGGTGCAGTACACTATTGATGAACCGTCCCGCGTCGTCGGCTATGCGATCGTCTCGGCAAATGATGCGCCCGAACGCGATCCGCGCGACTGGGAATTCCAGGGCTGGGATGAAGAAGAAGGCCGCTGGACCACCTTGCACAGCGTGACCAACGAGCCGCAGTGGCCGTACAGATTTCAGGTAAAGGAATTCTATTTTGCCAACAAAAGTTCCTACAAGAGCTATCGCCTCAAGATCAATTCCCCGCATAGCGGCAGCATCATCCAGATGGCCGAGCTGCAGATATTTGGCGATATCACCCTCCAACTCGTCGACATCACCGACGAGATGGGAGTTGTCCTGGAGCCGCATCACGATTCACCCGTCGGCGAAGCCATCGAAAATATCATCGATAACAACGTCTACACCAAATACCTGACATTCAACGAGAGCACCTGGATTGAATATCGACACACTGAACCCGTGCGCGCGACAGGTTATGCCATCATCTCTGCTAATGATGTGCCGGAGCGCGATCCGCGCGACTGGGAATTCCAGGGTTGGGATCAAAAGAACTCAAAATGGATCACTCTCCACAGCGTGATAGATGAGCCACAATGGCATCAGAGATTCCAGAAAAAGAAATTCTCTTTCAATTCAGGAGAAATGTACGACAGATTCCGCCTCGCCATCAGTTCGGCGCACGGCGTGGGCATCATCCAGATGGCCGAGCTGGAAATATACAAATTGATATCAACGTCAGTTCAAGATGATCAAACAAGAATTCCATATGATTATATATTGGATCAGAATTATCCCAATCCATTCAATCCATCGACTCGAATACCTTTTTCTATTCCGCAGAATGTCCATGTGAGACTGACAATCCATAACATGTTGGGGCAGACCATCAAGACGCTCGTCGATCAGATAATGCCGGCCGGCCTTCATAGTTTAGACTGGGATGGCACCAATGAATCCGGCGCCAAGGTTTCGAATGCAGTCTATTTCTATCGGCTGCATTCAGACCTGGGAGACAGGACAAAAAAAATGATGCTTTTGCGTTGAACAATAAAGCAAGGCTCTTACCAAACCTGCACGCCCACCTTCTATATGCTTTATTTTTACTTGATTTTCAGGTAATGATTGGCTAATTTAATAGAATATTTGAAGAGAGAAATAGATTCGCCAGTGTACATTTGGCCAATGACAAAGACTCCCTAAACCATATATTACGCCGAGACATGCCGCTTTAAGGTAGAGCATTATATGATGAAGATTCTCGACACTATTCTGAAAATCGAAGACGACTCTAAAGCTAAAGTCGTGGATGCACAAAAAAAAGCGCGCGAGTTAAAAGAAGCTGCTGAAAACGAAAACACGGAACGCTTGCATAAGGCCCGCGCACAAGCCGCATCTTCACTCGCAGCCCGCATCAATGAGACAAAAAAAGAATGGCAAGAAAAATATCAGCAGACCGTTCTTTCTCAAGATAGCGTGCATGCCGATTTCATCGACAGCAAAAGCCGAGATATTGACAATGCCGCAGACAAAATATTAGCCATAATAAAAAATCCTCGCTATAAAAACATCGATGACTAGCGCATTAACAAAATATGCTTTCATAAATGCCAAACTGCGCGCGCGCCTCAGCAAGAATCTGCCGGATGACCTCATCGATGAGATGGTCAAAGCAAAATCATTTCTCGAATCCATCGAGTATCTTCGGGACACGCCTTACGATACCATCTACGACGTCTATACTGAAACCGGTGATATGCTGACGGCGGAGAAAGAACTGCTGAAAAAAGAGATCCTCTTGTTCATTGAACTCCTCAGATACGTCGACGAAAAAACCGGCGAGTACATCAAGGCGCTGGCGCTGCGCTATGAAATCAGCAATCTGAAAAATTGCATACGTCTCTTTTTCGACCGCTTTATACGCGGCCGCGACATATCCCTGCAGACACCTTATCTCATTCATGAAAAAATTGTCAATGACTATAGCTGTGACCGTATCATTCATGCCTCTTCGCGGGAAGAGCTCCTCGAGGCGCTGAAAGATACTCCCTACCGTGATCTTGTTAAATCAGCAACAGATGAATTGAACGAAACTTTTACTGTTTTTCCCATTGAAATGGCGTTGGATCGCTTTTATTATGATAATGTTTTCATCCGGCTTTCTTCATGCTTGCCCGGTAAGGACAAGACGATTGCCCTGCAGGTTTTCAATCTCGATGTCGATGTTGAAAACATCGGACGGATGGTGCGTTTCAAACATTTCTACGCAATGGATGCGGACAAGGTGTTCCAGTATATCCTCCCCTATGGTATCGTACCCTTGAACATCGATGTCTTTAAAAAGATGTATGAAAATGAAGATGTATCCGGCATTCTTGCCGCGCTAATGGAAAAAAGCGACAGATCATTGAAGACATTTTTTAACCAGGATGTGCGCGAGCGGCAGGCAAGGCTTTTATTTGTTGAAAAAATTGCCGAGCACGTACTCCTTTATCAAGCTCGTAAAATACTTTTTGGACCGCCCTTTACTATCGGCATTCTTCTTGCTTATCTGATCCTGAAACAGAATGAAATCAAAAAGATAATGACTGTTTTGAATGCGAAAAATTACAACTACCAGCCGGAGAGGATACACGGACTGTTATGATGTTTCCTGAAAAAATGATTCAAGTCGTCGGCATTATGCCGCGTCGGCACAGCGAAACAGTCACCAATGAGCTCTTACGTCAGGGACTCGTTCATTTCATTAACATTCATTATGTGGATCAGGCTGTAAAGGAAAAGATCGAAACTGCCGACAGCGCACTTGCAGCATCCGGCGAAGATGAAAAGACCGATTCTTCCGCCCTTATGGAAATACGCAAACGGGCGGAAAGCTTTTTACGTATGGGCGGTTTCTCTGATCTCGCCCATCCTTCTCTTCCCGATACGATAGAGCCGGTCATTAATCGTGAGCAGGCGGAAAAAGAGCTTGACGCTCTGGCAGCACGAATTGAAACACTTAGAAATCGGCAGGGCACTATACAGGCAAATATACTGAAATTCGAAGACATCAAAAGACAGCTGGACCTTTACGGAGATTTTAAGAATATAATCAGAAAAAGCTCACCTCTATCATTTCTTCAAATACATGCGGGAAGCATCGATCCTTCTCTCATCGAGGACTTAAAAGATGAATGCGCTTCTCTGCCGTCATTGGTGATTGAAATTGCCGAAAAGGCCGGCACGGAAAAATTCATTCTTCTCATAAACATGAAGCGTGATGAACTCACCGTAAAAGCCATCATGGAACGATATCATTGGACCGACTCTGCCATATCATCGTACGGCGACGACATTAAAACGGCCGCGCTCTCCGGATTGGACGAAAAAATAGCGGCGTTTAAAAAGGAACAGGAAAAAGCTGCCTCAGAGTTTGGCGGTATCATAGACGAAAAGAAAGACGTCCTGTTGGACATCTACACGCGAGCGCGCTTGCATGAGATGTCTCTGAAGGTAAAGTCCTATTTGAATAGCACAGAATATGCGCTCCTTTTTTCAGGATGGCTGCCATTAAAACGGCAAAAAGATTTTGAAAAGGCGATGAATGACGCCGCATCCGGTGAATTTTATCTTGAGTGGATAAATCCGGGCGAATTATCGCCGGTTGAGCAGCCCGCGGCGCCGGTTAAATTGAATAATCCCCATTTTCTCGCTCCATTTGAAATGCTGGTGGAAAATTTTGCGATTCCCGCCTACGGCTCCATTGATCCGACGCCGTTTGTCGCTCTGTCCTATCTGATGATGTTCGGCCTGATGTTTTCCGATGCCGGACACGGTCTTGTCCTCATATTGGTGGGAATCTTGGGCAATAGACTGACAAAAGCAAAAGCGGGTATAAATAAATTATTCCAGCTGATCACCTACTGCGGATTTTCCGCGGTCCTTTTCGGCGTCCTTTTCGGCTCTTACTTTGGATTCGCCGTCATTAAACCGATCTGGTTTAACTACCATGGCATTGTCGCGGGACATAGCTCTGGCAACCGCTATATAACGGATATCTACAGTATTTTGAAAATCACCATTTTTTTTGGTATTTTTATCATCGGCGCCGGTGTACTTTTAAGCTGGATCAACGCGATTCGCAAAAAAAAATGGCTGCGCCTTGTTTTTGATAAAACCGGCCTGCTTGGCGGCTGGCTTTACGCTGCTGGCGCCTACACCGCTTTTTATTTTGCTGCCAGTGACTATAAATCGATGCCGGATAGCCGGTTTTTATTTTATACGATTGCGCTCCCAGCGCTTTTATTTTTTCTCAAGCCGGTTTTTTCCCACATTTTTCCGCACCGAGGGGAAAAGAAACACTCTTTTTCTTTTATCAGTTTGATCGATATTTTAATGGAATGGATTGTTGAAATGCTGGAAATATTCAGCGGCTTTTTGGCGAACACGCTCTCGTTCATGCGAGTTGCTGGACTCGGTATAGCGCATGTGAGTCTCATGATCGCCTTTTATCAAATGGCTACAATGGCGTCAAATGATGGAAAATTTGGTGTGCTGTCATTTATAATTCTTGTTTTGGGAAATATTCTTGTTGTTTTGCTGGAGGGACTTTCCGCCGGCATTCAATCTTTGCGTTTGAATTATTATGAATTCTTTTCCAAGTTTTTTCAGGAAACCGGCTATCGTTACAAGCCGATTTCTCTTTCCTCAAAGGATTAAAAATGCCTAGTCAGAAATAAATCATCCAGTTTACACCTTTTACCAGGAGCACATGATGAAAAAAAACATGAGCACAAACGCAGCAGTGGAGAAATTGAGAACGAACATCAAGACGAGTTTGATCGTCCTCGCAGCTCTCTTGTGTATTGCAGGGGCGGTTTTTTCCGCCGATGCTATAAATGGAGGCGAGGGCCAGACGCCACTCCAGGAATCACCAACCATTCAGATGTCAAAAGAACAGGCTGATGTATCAAAAATCGCGCTCATCGCTGCGGCCATTGCATTTGCCGCTGGCGCCCTGGCGGCCGGTTTTGCCATTTCTCATGTAGGTGCTGCTGCCATGGGCGCGGTTGCTGAAAAACCTGAAATTGGCGGACAGGCGCTCATATTTATAGCCCTCGCCGAAGGTCTGGTCGTCTTTGGCTTTATCACCGCCCTGATGATACTTGGAAAAATGTAATGCGGCAGTTGAAAGACGAATCACAACCGCCGGGAGACTCTGCTTTAATAAAAGGGCATATTTTTCATGAAATATTTTGTCATCGGTGATGAGGACACGGTTTTAGGATTCGGCCTGGTCGGCGTGAAAGGCTTCGCCGTGAAAAATGCGGCAGAAGCTGAAAATTCGTTTAAAGAGGCGCTCAAGGATAATGAGATCGGCATCATTATCATCACCGAAAGGACTGCTGAACTCATCCGTCCGCTTGTCGATGCGTACCTTTTTACCTATACTTTTCCGCTGATCATTGAAATACAAGACCGCACCGGCAGGATGGAAGGTAAACCCGGCATACGCCAGATGGTCAATCAGGCCATCGGCGTAAAAATATAATTTTACAGGGTGATCGAGATGACCACATTGAATCAGGAAACTGTTCTCATTGACAGCATAAAAAAAGAGGCGGATGACGAGGCTCAGAAAATATTGGACACCGCTCGTCGGGTTGTCGAAGAGCGGAAAAAGAGCACTGATGTGCAAATCACGAACTTGAAAAAAGAGAGTGAAGAAAAAGAAAAGCAGCAGGTCGCTGCAATTACTCAGGATGGCATGCGGAAAATCGAATCTCTGCAAAGAAAGCAACTGCTCTCCCTTAAGGAAAAGACTGTCGACCACGTTGTCGCCTGCGTCAAGGAAAAAGTCAGCGCCCTGCTGGCAAAAGCCGAGTTTAAGGATGTGCTGATCGGATGGACCGTGGAGGCGGCGCTCGGACTTGCGGAACGGGATCCCATTCTCAGAGTCACCGCTTCATGCATGCCCTTTATCGATGCTGCTTTTCTCGATAAAGCGGCGCGCCAGTATAAAGAGCTCACCGGCGAAGATATCGCTTTCACCCTCGCGCCGCAAGCTATGGTAAAAGGACATGGTATCATTTTAGAATCTAAAAATGGCAAAACAGCATACAATAATCTTCTCGAAAACCGGCTTGACAGATATAAAGACACCATACAGGCCATTGTATTAAAGGATATTTTCAATGAGTAATCCTACGCCGGATGGCAGCGCAAAAACAGAACGTATTATCGGATCCGTATTCCGCGTGAACGGACCGGTTATTGAGGCGATCGGCATTACAGACGCCATGATGCTTGAATTGGTGGCAGTCGGTAGCAACCAATTGACCGGCGAAATCGTCAAGCTCGAAAACGACAGAGCAATTGTACAGGTTTATGAAGATACGACAGGTGTGAAACCCGGAGAGCCTGTCTATGGCAGCGGCGCATCATTATCTGCAGAACTCGGCCCCGGACTTGTCGGCACCGTCTATGACGGTATTTTACGACCATTATCGACATTGCTCAATATGAGCGGCGATTTTTTGGACAGAGGCATCACTGCTCCACCCATCGATCAGGAAAAGAAATGGTTTTTCGAGCCAGTGGTATCCGCGGGGACTGATGTTCATGGGGGGATGATCATCGGTACGGTGAAAGAGACGGAACTCTTTGTTCATCAGATTCTTGTTCCTCCTTTCATGCATGGGACTCTCGTATCCATCGCTCCTGCGGGGCATTACACGGTAAGAGAAACTATTGGAGAAATTGACAGTGATGATGCTGTTCATCCCGTCCGCATGGCGCAAAAATGGCCTATACGCCGTCCTCGGCCGGTGAAAGGACGCTCTCCACTGGATACGCCACTGATCACCGGCCAGCGCGTGATTGATACGCTGTTTCCGGTTGCCAAAGGCGGCACCGTTGCCATTCCGGGAGGCTTTGGCACCGGAAAAACCATGACCCAGCACGCGCTGGCTAAATGGTGTGATGCCGACATCATTGTGTACATCGGCTGTGGTGAGCGGGGCAATGAAATGACCGATGTCTTGAATGATTTTCCCAAACTTGTTGATCCGCGCACTGGTAGAAGCCTCATGGAGCGCACCATCCTCATCGCCAATACGTCCAATATGCCGGTGTCCGCCCGAGAAGCGAGTATTTATACCGGCGTAACCCTGGCAGAATATTTCAGAGATCAGGGATATCATGTTGCAGTTATGGCTGATTCCACATCGCGCTGGGCCGAAGCGCTCAGAGAGTTGTCGGGACGTATGGAGGAGATGCCGGCGGAAGAGGGTTTCCCGGCTTATCTACCCACCCGCATTGCCGAGTTTTACGAAAGAGCGGGATTTATGGAAACACTCTGCGGCAAAAACGGCTCCGTCACTTTGATCGGCGCGGTATCGCCGCCGGGCGGTGATTTTTCCGAGCCCGTCACCCAGCACACCAAACGCTTTGTCCGCTGCTTCTGGAGTCTTGATCGGCAGCTCGCCAATGCGCGTCATTATCCTGCCATATCATGGATTGAAAGCTATAGTGAGTACCTGTCCGATATCGCCTCGTGGTGGGAGCAGAACGCCGGAGCAGACTGGAGCGACTGTCGGAGCACCATCATGGATCTCTTGCAAAAAGAAGTGCGGCTCAATCAGGTGGTGAAATTGGTCGGTCCAGATGCGCTTCCCGATTCACAGCGCTTTATCATCGATGTTTGCACCCTTTTTAAAAATGCATTTCTGCAACAAAATGCTTTTGATGAAAACGACCGCTATTCAACGGTAAAAAAGCAATATAAAATGCTCGAACTCATTGTATATTATTTTAATCGCGGTCAGCGAGCCATAAAAAATGGTGTCACGCTTGTCAAGCTCAGACAAATGAAGGCGTACCAGGATCTTGTCAAGATGAAGTTTTCCATTTCAAATGATGATTTGAGCGAATTTGATAAAATTACGGCTCGTCTTGGACGTTCTTTTGACCAGTTGGAGGCTATCTTTGGTTGATGACAAAATGATCGCCGTTGATTCAAATGAGGAAAATCCGACCTTGGCATCTTTTCCAGGAGCAGCGGGCCACACATCGTCCGTCTCTCTGTCACTGGCTGAAAAACTAAAAAGCGCCAAAGAATACATCGGCATCAATAAAGTCGATGGGCCGCTATTATTTGTAAACAAGACTCATAATGTTGGATACCGAGAACTCGTCGAATGTGTTGATCCTTCCGGCCTAACGCGTCTCGGAATTGTACTGGATACCTCTGCCGATGTTGTCGTCGTGCAGGTTTTTCAAGGCACCGCTTCGTTGACGCTGCCTGATACGCGGCTTCGTTTCAAAGGAGAGCCGCATAAACTGGGAGTGTCAGAAAAAATGCTTGGCCGCGTTTTCAACGGACTGGGGCATCCGCGCGACGGTGGCCCGGCGCCTCGGTCGGAGCACTATTTGAATGTCAACGGCAAAGCGATCAATCCGATGGCGCGTGCCTACCCGCGCGACTTTATCCAGACAGGCATCTCGGTTATCGACGGCATGAACACCCTCATCCGCGGCCAAAAATTGCCCATTTTTTCCGGCAACGGCCTGCCGCATAATGAACTGGCCGCCCAGATAACCCGCCAGTCGAAGATACGCGGGGCGGAATCCGAGTTTGCCGTCATTTTCGCCGCTATGGGCGTTAAACATGATGTGGCCAATTATTTCATCCGTTCATTTGAAGAATCCGGTGTTTCGCATCAAGTTGCACTTTTTCTTTCACTTGCCGATGATCCGTCAATCGAGCGGCTCATCACTCCCCGAAGCGCTCTCACCCTCGCAGAATACCTTGCCTTTGAGAAAAATATGCACGTGCTGGTGATTATGACCGATATGTCGAATTACTGTGAATCGCTCAGAGAAGTATCCACCATACGCGGTGAAATTCCCTCGCGCAAAGGATACCCCGGCTACCTCTATTCTGATTTGGCAGAGCTTTACGAACGTTCCGGCATGCTCAAGAGCTCCGGCGGCTCGATTACGCAGATTCCTATATTGACCATGCCCAATGATGATATTTCGCATCCGATCCCGGACCTCACCGGATATATCACCGAAGGGCAGATCGTTTTTGAACGTGAAATGCACGCGCGTGACATCTATCCGCCGGTGGCAGGGCTTCCCTCTCTGTCGCGCCTCATGAAAGACGGCATCGGCAAGAACATGACCCGGGAAGATCATCCGCATCTGGCGAGTCAGCTGTTCGCTGCCTACAGCTATGTCAAAGACGTCCGCAATCTCGCCTCAGTCATAGGTGAGGAGGAGCTGACGCCACTCGACAACCAGTATCTCGAATTTGGCAAAGTATTCGAAGAAAAATTTATCACACAAAGGAGAGACGAAGACCGGACGATAGAACAGACACTCTCTTTGGGCTGGGAAGCGCTGCGCATACTGCCCGCCGAAGAGCTAACGCGTCTGACCGAAGAGGAGATTGACACCTACTATGCCATTTAATACCTATACCCCGACGAGAACAAACCTTTTAAAGCTCAAGCGGGATCTTTCTTTTGCCAATTTGGGGTATGAGCTGCTCGATCAAAAAAGAAATATTCTTGTCATGGAGCTTCTCAACCTCGTCGATCAAACCGTCGATTATCAAAATCTTGTCGATGACGCGCTTAAAATCGCCTATGCCTCCCTCGAAGAAGCGGTTCTGAAAATGGGAAAAATGAAAGTTTTTTGTCTTTCCAGCGCTGTCAATATTGAGGCGGATAGCAAAATAGGATCGCGGAAAATAATGGGCGTTTCCCTGCCCGTTGTGGAGACAGATTTTGAGGATCGTTCACCCTACTTCAGTCCGTCAGGCACGCACTATTTTATCGACAATTCCATCGTACACTTTAAAGAAACGCTTAAAGTTTTGGGGCGTTTTGCTGAACTTAAAGTATCCGTTATGCGTCTTGCGAGAGAGGTGAAAAAAACCATACGAAAAGTGAATGCCCTTGAGAAAATAGCCATCCCCGAGTACCAGCGGGCAGTAAAGTTCATTGAAAATCGGCTTGAAGAAAATGAGCGGGATGCGGTCATCTTGCTGAAAAAAATTAAAGAGCGGCTCGAAATACAAAAAAGCCAAGGAGAAGCGCATGAGCGATATCATACGTAAGATACTGGTATATGTCGACGGAACCGAACATGCGGTTTTGGCCGCTCATTACGCCGTATGTCTGTCAAAAACGCTTGACGCTGAGTTGTCGGCGCTATTTGTCGTCAACACGCAAGCCCTCGGCACTCTGGTCAGGTCGCGAATTTTTCTTGAGGATGAGGAAATGGAATATCGTAATGAACTCAATGCCGATGCTGAACGCTACCTGCATCATGTCAAAGCGATCGGACAGGAAAAAAGTCTTGATATTACGTTGTTGAATGAAAGCGGATCTGTCAGCGGCGAGATCAAAAAATGTGTCAAAGAAAACGATATCGATTTACTGGTGATTGGCGAGTTGTCCAGGATACAGTCACGCCGCGACCAGTTTTATGATGAAACTGAGCGGGCGATGAGAAGCGTCCCTTGCTCCGTCCTCATCGTCAAGGATGAAGATCGAGTGTGGGAAATGTATGACCGTCTCAAATAATTCACAGAGATTCACGTTGATTGATTACAGGAGTTTGCAATGAGTTTACTTGATATATTGACCGAGGATGTTATTGCTGTGCCGCTCATGTCACGGGATAAGAGCGGCGCCATAATGGAATTGCTTAAACTTCTCAAGAAAAGCGGCCAAATATCGAATGAAGATGAGGCTTATGATGCCGTCATGATGCGTGAAGATAAAGGCAGCACCGGCCTGGAAAAGGGCATCGCCGTGCCCCATGCGAAAACAGCGGCGGTGAATAAAATCGCAGCGGCAATCGGCATATCAGCGGAGGGGATCGAATTCGGCTCCCTGGACGGGAATCCTTCAAAACTGATCTTTCTCATCATCGCTCCACCTGCTCAATCAGGAACGCATGTTGCTCTGCTATCCGAAATTGCCCGTTTGACCCAGTATCCAACGCTTTGTGATGAGCTCGTCGAGGCAAAGAGCCCGGAGAGTGTCATATCGATATTACAGGGAGAGGAATGAGTGGCAGAATATGGATATGAATGGCTGATTTTCTGAGCTGTCTCACAGTCAAGAAACCAAAAAGCCCTTGCAAAAAGGGCTTTTTGATTAATGCGAAAGGAAGAAAAAGATGTTGTTGCTGAAACAGTAGCATACAATAGAACACTGATTCGACGGATCGAACGGATGAGAACAGATATAGAAAAACTTGTTTCGCATCCGTTTTTATTCGTTAAATCCGTTTCATCCTCGTTCTATCAATAACCTTCTCGGTATTCATGGAATTGCCAAAGAGCAGGAGTTGAAAAATATAAATTTTAACTATTTAACGAACGCCAAATTAGACGAAAATAATCAAGTAGACTTTATAAAATTAGGTGGAATCTTTTCGTGCAAAAACCAGTTTTCTTTTCAAAAACCATGAATGAAACTGAAATCACATTTGTGTAAAAAGGATGTGATGATGATCAGACTGCATCGCGTTTCACTCGTCCTGTTTTTTCTCACCTTGCCATTGCTAATCACTGCCGGAACCAGCGGCAAAATCGCCGGAACCGTCGTGGATGCGGAAAGCAACGACCCGCTGCCCGGCGTCAATATTGTGCTCAAGGGTACAACCATGGGAGCGGCCGCGGACGTCAATGGCGAATACGTTATTTTGAATGTGCCGCCAGGGATTTACGCCATCGAGGCACGGATGATCGGTTATCAAAC
>JAFGJB010000322.1 GCA_016929295.1 Candidatus Zhuqueibacterota bacterium
GACCTGTCCGCGCTCGCCGGCATCGATTTTGTCGTTGTGGATGCGATTGCGTGTCTGGAGCGCTCGAAAACCGCCGAGAGAAAGAACGGCGTCATCACCAATCTGGTGCGCATGAATACCATCCTTGCCGGCGCCGATCCCGTCGCCATTGACCATGTGTGCGCTCGACTCATGGGATTGAATCCTGATGATATGGAACACATAACCCTGGCAGAAAGGGTGGGGCTTGGCACCAATCAAGCTGCGGATATCAGGGTCGTTGGGGCGGATATTGCACGTACAGCGAGACGTTTCATTAAAAGCACGGCAAAAACCGGCGACTATGGGCAAGGCAACCGCGACTGGATTCTCAGCCATGATTTTTCGATCGATGGCATCGATGATCCCATCGATCACCCTTTTTTGCCAGATGAAGCCCAAATCGCGCCGCAACCGGGCCGAGATGGCTGGAGTGAGCCGCTCTATTTCACTGATGACCGGATCGATCTGCGCAATTATTTCGACAATCGTCGAAATATCGTCAGTTATGCCTGCACCTATTTTGACGCTCCTAAGGCGCTGGAGGCTGAGTTATGGCTCGGTTCGGATGAGGCGATGAAAATCTGGTTGAACGGTGAAATCGTCTATGACTATAATAAAACGCGCACTTTTGCCGACGATGATTTATATCTCGAGAAGGTCACTATCGCCGTCAATGCTGGAGAAAACCGCCTGCTGGTCAAGACACTGCACAAATTTTCTCGCTACGATTTTAGCCTGAACATCTGTGAGCCGGAAGCTGATTCGAGATATGACGGCAACCGAATTTGGGGATTAAAGTTCAAGACGAGTTCCGCAGGGACGGTTGTGCAAAATGAAGCGCCGGCGGTCATCTCTGACTTTCAAGTTGGACAAGCCTTTCCCAATCCATTCAATCACCATGTTCGACTCTCGATGCAGTGCGGGACAAGTGAAGATGTGACCGCAGCCGTATACAACGTTCGAGGAGAGAAAGTCAAGACCTTGCTGCATGCTGTTGAGCGCGGTGACAACATTTTATTTTGGGATGGCAAAAGTGACGAAAACGAAATCGTGTCGTCCGGTTTGTACTTTATCCAAATCCATCATGCAAACCAGGTGATAATCCGGAAAATTTCTCTGGTGAGATAATATTCATTTCAATTTTTCCATTCATTATTGACGAAAAGGAGAACCTTGATATGGTGCAGGAAAATGTATCGCGACGAACTTTTGTGAAAAGCACTGCCGGCGCTGCTGCCGCAACAATGGTTGCCCCACTGATCATTCCAAAAAAGGTATTTGGCGCCAACGATTCCATTCGCGTCGCCATTCTGGGAATGCACGGCCGCGGCAAAAATCATCTCGAAGGATTTGCAAGACTGCCCAATGTCCAGGTCGTCACCCTGTGCGATCCTGATCTGAAAGTGCTGGAAGAGAGCCAAAAGCGCTATGGCAAAAATGATACAAAGTATAAACTGGAACAGGATCTGCGCAAAGTATACGACGACAAGGATATCGATGTCGTCAGCATTGCGACCTGCAACCACTGGCACGCGCTGGCGACGATCTGGGCCTGTCAGGCCGGCAAAGATGTCTACGTTGAAAAGCCCGGCTCGCATAATGTCTGGGAGGGACGCAAGATGGTCGAGGCTGCCGACAAATACGACCGCATTGTCCAGCACGGCGTGCAGCTGAGAAGTTCAGAGGCGATCCGTGAAGTCGTCCAGGATATGCGCGACGGCATCATCGGACGCGTCTACATGTCGCGCGGTCTGGTGTTCCGTTGGCGCGGCGATATCGGTAAAAAAGGGCTGTCGACGCCGCCCGACCATCTCGACTATGACCTCTGGCTCGGGCCGGCGCAGTATCGGCCGTACTCGGAGGATTGGGTGCACTATAACTGGCATTGGCAATGGGATTTTGGCAATGGCGATGTCGGCAATCAGGGCATTCATGAGACCGACCTGTGCATGTGGGGACTGGATGTTGGACTGCCAACGCAGATCACCGCGCTCGGCGGCAAATTTACCTGGGATGATGCGAAAGAGGTGCCGGAAGTGTTGACTTCGGTTTATCACTATCCGGAAGAGAAAAAGATGATCCAGTTTGAGGTTCGGCATTGGGCGACGAACGGCGAAGATGGCATCCGTGTTGGTAATATTTTTTATGGCGACAAAGGTTACGTCACCGTCGATGGCTATGACACCTATCAAGTCTGGCAGCTGACCGGCAATGGCAAATATGATAAGGTCAAAGAAGGCAAAAAAGGCGGCGACCACTATGCCAATTTCATCAATGCGGTGCGCGCACATGATAAAACGATGTTGAACGCTCCGGTCGAGACAGCGCATCTGTCGTCAGCACTGGCGCATCTCGGCAATATTTCGTACCGACTTGGCCGCCAACTGACCTTTGACCCCGATTCCGAGACCTTCCCCGGCGATGCCGAGGCCAATGAAATGCTGACGCGGGATTACCGCGAGCCGTATGTGGTGCCGGCGCGGGTGTGACGAATTGATTAGCCTGGAGTATTCAGAAAAACCTCACACGAAGGCGCAAAGAAACAAAGGATTAGAAATAAATCATCATAATAAAATCAATCTTGATATCTTTGCGTCTGCGTGTGGGTGAATTTTCCAGTTTAGAAACAGCCCGTGCCATGTGGCTTTATATTTCTCGCGTCCGTAGCCAAAAAGCATCACCCGATCTTTCTGATTTTGAACTCCATCTCATAGATGCCGCCAAAATAATAGGACAGCCGTTCCATCACAACAGGTCGTTTGTTGATCATCCAGTTCATCCACTTGACCAGCCAAGGAAATCGACCCTGATAGTCTTGTCGCATCCAGTAGAGTTTTCGGCACTCCAGTTTGAATTTTCCACCGATCCATTCGTCATGCAGCCCGTCTTTCACGATCGTCAACGGACTGTTGTAGCTCCAATATGATTTATGATCCAGTTGCGCCGCCGCCGGATTGGTGCCATGTGGCACAATGATGATGAACTCGCCGTCTTGGACCAGACAACTGGATGCGGCGCGCAAGATGGCAAATATTTCCTCGCTGAAGAAATGTTCCAGCACATGTCGGGCTCGAAATCCGTGCACCGACTCATTTTTGAACGGCAGGTGTGGCAAGCGGCCGATGACTGCTGCCTTGCTGGTGCGTTTAATATCTAGTCCAATGTACCCGGGTGCTGGCGCCTGACCGCATCCGAGATCTATGAGTATTTTATTCATAAAGTCCTCTTCAAGCATATTAATCCTCAATTAAAATGAAGAAAAAAGATGATTCAAATCAAGTAAAAAGAATTATTCGAATTGGAGACTCAGGCTGGATCAGCAGATGAAAGTGAAAGATGGTCAGGATGTTTGATTTTGTTTCGAATTTTTGATACAGCATCACGATGGCAGAATGGTTCATTTCATGAAAGCGGGCAATTGCGCAAGCTGGCGTTTGGCAATGACCACCTCTTCAGTTTCTGGAAAATGTTCAATGAGTACGTCAAAATAGCGTTTTGTGCCGGCAACATCCTGCATCTGCAAGTGACACATGCCTATTTTCAATGTCGCTGCAGGCAGCCGTTGATTTCTTTCAACTGCCGATCAAATTCTGCGTTCTCCTGGCGAATGGCATCCAGTTCGTTGCGCATATACAATGCGTCATTTTTAAAAGCGACAATTTCTTTCCGGCTCGCACAGCCAATTGCTAAAAATGATAATACAAGGATATTGAGGTGGATAAATTTTCTATACATGAATGTATTTTTTCTGTTTAGGTCCTATAGGCCCCCATCCCATAGGAAAATATTTGTCGTTATTGGATGACGAAAGCGGCGCGTCTGTTCTTCGCCCAGGCTTCTTCTGTATGGCGACTGTCAACAGGGCGCTCTTTCCCGTAACTGACGATTGATAGCCGTTTTGAATCAACACCATAGTTTACGAGATAGGCTTTAGCGGTCGAAGCACGCTTGTCACCCAAAGCCAAATTGTACTCCACCGTACCGCGTTCATCGCAGTGTCCTTCGATACAATCATTACATTTTTCTTGTTCATCTCGTTTCTACTCCCTTCACTTAAACAATGAGTTGGTTAATTTTTTGGGCTATCTGGTTTAGCTTTTCTTGCGTTTTGCCATCAAAAATTGTCAAATTATTTTCAATTGTTACAGTGTCTTTGAAAATTGAGTCAATTTGTTCCTGCAAATTTTTGGGCGTCAGGGCCTGCACTGCGGCGAGATGTGCCCTGGCCTTCGTCAACTCTTCTTTTGCCATAAAGTAATTGCCTCGCTCTGAGAGTCGAAAAGCCGCAGCAACATGGCCTCTGGCATTTGCGAGCGGAATGTAATAGGACTGCAATTTATCCAAGCTCTCCATTGCTTCCTTGTACGCTTCATTCGCTTTCGTCATCTTACCTTGCTTTCTGTACTGTTGCATGTCATCGAGATGTTTTTTGATTTCTGCAGTTTTAGCTGACAGCGGGTACACTGTGCTTTCATCTAAATCAGCCATCCAGGGACGTTGGGGAGCGTGCTGACAGCTCATCAGCAATAGTGCTGCGCACATGCCCAAAACAAACATTATGCGATTCATGCTGACCTCCTTGCGTTCTTTTTACTTTTCAGACACGCGGATACCGGAGTAAAATGAGACAACAAATTGATTTTTCAAAGCTCAAAACTAGCTTAGTTTGCACCAAGGCTGAATCGTATACAAAGCGTTACAGTTGGAACAGTGTGCGTGCTGGCTTTCCTCAGACGACCTGGGCTGCAACATTTTGACTATGTCCCGAATATCTTGAAATATTTTTTTACATATTTGCTTCCATAAAAAGAAGTGATGAAAAATAATATGGACTTGAGACATAGGCGTGATCTCATGAAGAAAAATCGGGCAAGTCTATTCTCTCCTGTAATATAATGATAGCGGGCTTTCGTGCCTGTCAGTCTGCTCATGCCGATCGCTACTTCTCTTGGGTAAGTCTGATAGTAATTTTCCAGCGTCATTGACGAAAACCAATAGCTCACTCGTCGAAAATTCGGATCCAGAGATAAATTCGAACCATGCGAATATCGGACAAAGACCGGAGCATTGATCTTGACCGCGCGCCGATGCTCAGCCAATCGAAGCATATAGTCGAAATCCATAAAGCCAAAGTCCTCTTCGAATCGAACATGCTTAAATTCTGCAGATACGAGCATCCCTGAGAGATATGGCAGACAATATCCCTTCTTATTTTGTTTGAGGACGTTTAAAAACAGCTCATTCTTCTCATAATTGATAGTCCGATTATCGCCAATGCCGCGAAATATCTGTTTTTCTCCACTTCTGAAATAGTACTCCCCAAACACAATGCCCGCATCGATCTCGGACAGTATTCGCAGAGCGCCTGGCAAAAGCTCGTCATCATGATCCAGAAAACAAAATCGATCGCCCTTCATCGCAGCGAGTCCCGCATTCCTTCCCCAATTTGGTCCGCCCGAGTTGTCCTGGCGCACAATGATCTCATCCACTCCCAATTGTTTGCAGATCTCGATCGTTTTGTCATGTGAAGCGTCATCACAAATGATGATTTCAACGTCCAAATCAGCTCGCTGGCTCAACACGGATCGAACTGCCCGTTCGATCGTCACCTCGGAATTATATGTCGGGATGATAACACTAATCATTGAATTTTCCTTCACGATATCACTCATATTCGATTGCAGGCGACCACGCAGGTGTGTAGTTATGACCATCAGCTGTGAGTTGCCGGATTTTTGACCCGTCCCAGCGATGTATTATCTATTACATCTATGCTACGTTCCATCTAATTTTGATTCTGGTGCATTCCTGTTATATTATAATCAATTCTTATACCACTTTTCAGGACGGCCGAAAGGGTATTTTCGAGCAGGCGGGGAGTGTGTAAGCGGCAAAATGAGTGGAGCCGAGGATATGAATTGTATATTTTCTCACCAGCATGTAAAAAAGATATACAGGTTGATTAAGATATGAAGAGGGGGTGAGAAGTGATGGCGCCAGTGGGGCGCCACTGTGAATGGATCCGAACGATGCGAGTCAGCCTATTACAGGCTATACCGTGTAATTCTGTCTCGCAGCATGACGCGTGAAATCCCGAGAAGTTTAGCAGCCTGGACTTGATTCCCCTGCGTGTGCTCTAAAACTGCGCGTAGAAGATCCCGTTCACTTTTTGCGATAACGCGCTTGTATAAAGAGCCGCTGCCAGGCATGGCCAAATACGCATCCAAGTCAGTTTCATTTTCGCGTGACCTTTCCTGCGTGTTTGGCTCGCTCTTAAATTCTTCGCGAACAAGCTCATGGCCGATGACATTTCCTTTGCACAAGACAATCGCACGTCGAATGATGTTTTCGAGCTCGCGTATGTTTCCGGGCCAGTAATAGCTCATGAGTTCATCCATCGCTTTGGGAGAAAGAGTGAATCTCGAAGTTTGAGGTGAGGCATTATGCTTGTCTAAAAAATGATCCACTAATTCGGGCAAATCTTCCTTGTGCAAGCGTAACGGCGGGAGTGTGATCGTAATGACTTTGAGGCGATAGTAGAGATCTTCACGAAAAGTCCCTGCATCGATGGCATTTTCCAGATTCTTATTCGTAGCAGCGATCACACGTGTATCCACTTCAATTGTCTCATTGCCGCCAAGACGCTCAAAACAGCCCTCCTGCAAAATTCGTAGGATTTTGGCTTGTAAAGCTTGATTCATATCTCCTATTTCATCCAGAAAAATTGTGCCGCCATTTGTTTGTTCAAATTTCCCAATCTTTCGACGGAAGGCCCCTGTAAAAGCGCCTCGCTCAAAGCCAAAGAGCTCGCTTTCCAGCAAGGTATCCGGAATAGCGCCACAGTTGACGGCGAGAAACGGCTTTTGCGATCGCCGGCTATGCTGAAAGATTGCCCGAGCCACCAGTTCTTTGCCAGTGCCGCTCTCGCCGCGTATGAGCACATTGACATCACTGCCGGCGACGCGGCCGATGAGCTTGTAGACCTGTTGCATGACCGGACTCGAGCCGATTATACGGTCGCCGATCATATCTCGCTCTTCCTGGGTGGGCAAAACAACATTGGTGTGCATAACATGACTGCTATGCAAGGCCTCATTGATTAACGATTTTATAGTCGGCATGTCAAAAGGCTTGATAATATAGTCATAGGCCCCATATTTTATAGCCTCAATAGCCGTTTCGGTTGTGCCAAATGCGGTCATGATCAATACTACGGCTTTGGGCTTGTTCTTCTTAATTTCTTTTAAAACTGCCAGCCCGGATATATCCGGAAGACGAACATCCAGAAGAACGACATCAAAATGTTCATTCACCGCCATACATTGACCGTCAAGTCCAGTTTTAGCCGTGCTGATCTGGTACTCAGGTTCGCTAAACAGGCGTTTAAAAGAATATCGGACACTATCGTTATCATCAATAACCAAAATTTTATTCATGACTCATCCTGCTGTTTCAAAGGCAGATAAATTGAAAAGACAGCCCCATGCGGCTCTGCATTGTGCGCTTCAATCCAACCGGCGTGGTTATGTATGATTTGATCCGCAATGGACAGACCTAGGCCTGTACCATCTTCTTTGGTAGTGCTGAAGGGATCGAAAATGGTGGGCATCAAGCTCTCCTCTATTCCCGGACCGGCATCTTGGATGGTGAGACAGAGGTAGCGACGGTTTTCACTTTGCTGGTGATGGCTGTTTTTAATGCGAATTGTTCCGCCATTCGGCATGGCTTGGATGGCGTTAATCAGGATGTTCAGGAACACTTGTTTGATCTGCTGTTCATCGACACAAACAATTGAATTCCCCGCATCACCCTGCATATCGATGCTTATAGTTTGCTGTTTCAGTTGCGGCATCAATAGAGAGATCGTGGTTTTGAGAATGTCGACAATGGCATGATCCTTCAACACAGGTTTTGGCGGACGGGAAAAATCCAGAAAATCCTGCACAAATTTTTCAATCCGACCGATCTCTTGAATCATGACAGCGACATCTGGCCTCAGGGGGGATGCTTTGTCCAAACCATCACGCAAAGTGAACATGAGCATTTTTATCGCTGTCAAGGGATTCCTGATTTCGTGCGCCACACTGGCGGCCAGACGGCCTACTATGGCATATTTTTCCGCGCGGATGAGTAATTTTTCACTTTTTTGCACCTCCTCATTTGCTTCCCGAACTTTGGCTATCAATCTTTGAATTAAAGCATCTAGATGTTCAAATTCTGTCAAATCTGTGGCATTGATCTGTTCAACGATGCTTGTCTGCTCGCCGGTGGCACTTTGAATGCGGAGTACAAGATTGTAAATGGGCTGCGTGATCCGGCTCGACAACAAAAGCCCCAATCCAAGACCCAGCAGAATACTGGAAAATGCCATACCATAAACGATATAATTGACAGTCCTGCTGTCGCGTTCAACAAGTGAGCTGGCACTGAACATCATTTTTTCATTGATGAGCAACAGGCTTTCACATTGGTCGTAAATACGATCAAAGAGGAAGAACATATCAGATGTCAGAAGCAGATGGGCTGCGTCAGCATGTCCCTTTTGCGCTTGTTGGACCGCTTGAAGTTGAGCGGATGTATAGGCTGAATACAACGTGTCAATATTGCTTAGAATAGCGAGCTCAGCATCGCTGTGGATCTTTTTTTGAGCTTCCTCCCGCCAGTATAAGAACGTTGCCTTTTTTTGCTCAAAAATATCAAGCCATTTCTCGTTGCCATCAAGTAAAAAATATGAAGTGAGTCCTTTCATGTCGAGCAATGCTAATTCAAGCTCTTCCGCTGCTTTCAAGCTGGATACATTTTCTTCCAAAATTCTGCGCGTATTCTCCTGCATGCGATTAGTATAAAGAATGGCAAAAATACCTAAAACCACCAGCAGAGAACTCATGATGAGAAATGCGGTGATCATCGTATGGCTAATTTTACTTCGAAATATATTCGTCATATATTTCATGCGCCCTACAAAAAATTAAATCCTGTATGCAGATTCTGCATTAACTCTGCGATGTTATCATCGGATCATTTTTCATAGTCGCATGTGATGATTCATGCAGAATTTTAGAAAAAACGCGATACCTTAAAAAATTACTCTTCCACAATCGGCTTGAGCACGATATTTCTATAGCTCACCTCACCATGATCGCCCTGCAAGTAAATCGGGCCGGGCTTGAATTCACAGGCGGTGATGGCGCCGCCGGTGACGCCCAACAGGGGCTGATTGTCTATAATCGTCGTGCCATTTAAAATGACCGTCACGTGACGGTCGCACAAGGTGATATCGAGGTCCTGCCACTCGCCGGCCGGCTTTTCAGCCGAACTGGAAGGGGCGATGCGACTGTAAATCGCGCCCATGTTGTGGCTGTCGAGCTCTCTGCCGTAGGTATCGGCCACCTGCACTTCATAGATACCGCGCAGATAGATACCGCTGTTGCTGCCCTTGGGCACGTTCACCTGTAACGTCAGGTTGAAATCATTGAATTCCTCGATCGTCCGCAGGTTGCCGTAATTCTTGTGCGGCTTGCCTGGTTCCTGCACCGGATTATTGACGAGCGCTCCATCAACAGCCGTCCAACCATTGACGCTGTTTTCACCCATCAATTCCCAGCCGGTTAAGTCACTGCCGTCGAATAGCTTGCTTGGCTCACCATATTGAACCTTTGATAGATCGGGGGCAGGAGGGAGGTCCGGAATTTTGCGTCCGGTGAAGGTCGTCACCTCCACACTCTCACCGTTGCGCGCCGGATTGATCTGTTTTCCGACCAGTTGATCGCCATAAAACATGAACCTGTACAACTCTGTCCGCCACTGCACGCGCTCATCATTGCCCTTCTCATCCTTGGACATGACATCGCGATTGACGCGGGTGACGACGAGCGTTTCACCATCCAGATAAACATCGGCCACCGGCACCACGCTGCCGCCGTACCACAGCAAGTCGGCATCGAGGTAACCGTCGGTCTGCTTGACCTCCAGCCAGCTCGCGCCGTTCGGAACGAACAGCGCCCAGCGGCCCAGGAAGGGCTCGATTTCACCGCCAAAAGCAAACAGCGGCAGCAGTGCAACGAGAGTACAGGTCAGAATAATACTTTTCATGATTTCTCCTTTTTTCTAGTCGTGTTTTGATAGCGCTCTTTTATTTCGAGATCAAGTATAAAATCTTCAGCATCAGTCGGCATTTACATCCGGCGAGAACAAGAAATTAAACAGTGAATTCCCCTGTGAATAATCCGGGATGATGAAATGGGCGCCCGATTTAATCAGACGGCTCCTTTTTTCCACGTTCAGGCCAAATCGTCTCACTTCGTCGGATGCGACGCCGATGGCGATGCCGCCGTATTTGCGGCACTCCTGCATTTCGACGGGCCCGTCGCCAAAGACGGCGAGTTCAGGTCCGCTTAGATCGTGGTCGCGGATGATTTTTTCAATGAGCAATCTTTTTGAAAATTTCGTCACATCGCCAACGGCGCCGTAAATACCGCCATCAAACAGCGCTGCGTAGCCCAGAATGTCCGCTTCATGCAGAACATCATCGTGGTCTGTGCCGCTGGCCAAATAAAGCGTCACGTTTTTGGCGCTTATCTGGCGCAGGAAAGCACAGGCGCCTTTCACCGTAAAATCATCCGGGTTCAGCTCGCCGGCCAGAATTCGATCCGTGCGTCGCTTGACCACCTGCATCAACGCATCATTATATATTTTTTTATACTCAAACTTGGCCAGTATTTTATCGGATGGCACATAGGCAAATTCTTTGACCATCTCGACGAGGTTCTCCATCTGCAGGATCGTCTGGATGCCGGTGGTCAGATCAATAAAGTCGCGCACGTGATTGCGGATGCGCTCATACTCGGCGACATTGACGCTCTCCCTATGATCGCCGAGAATGCACTCCAGCATGACGTGCTCCATCACCGCGCTCCAGCCCTCCCGCAGGGTGCTGATAGTGCCATCATGATCAAAGATGACATATTTGATGGCGCCGCGAGCAAGTGAATCGAGGTATGTGCAGATTTCAATGTCCGTGTCCCCAATAAAAGTCGCTCGCCGGATATCCTGCGCCAATTCCGGCTGATGCAGGAAATAGACCTCACGATTCAATGCCAGAATCTCTTCGCCCGAGGCGGTGCCGGTCTGAAAAAGCTTTTGCACCGTGACGCCCGCCGCCAGGTTGGCAAATTCCGCAGCAAGAGCCGGCGTAAAGCCCGCCGCCAGTGACGCGGCCAGCGCGCTGATGGCCGTATCGCCGGCGCCGACCGTGTCGAGTTTTTTGAGAAAATGAATTCCGGGGATGGTCGTCACGCCCGCATCATCGAACGTCAGAATGCCGCGATCGCCGCGCGTCAAAAAAATCGGCTTGTGAGCTTGCTGATAAAGCGCCAAGCCAAACTCCTCGATCTGCTTCGTGCCTATGCTCTCGTCCTCCGACTCCCAGCCTGCCAAAAGCGCTGCTTCCTTGCTATTTATTTTTCGGTAAATATTTTTAAACTCGGCGCTGTAATGCCTTGAATCGAGGAGGATGATTTTATCACTGAATTCGGTGAAAACCTCGTTGGCTCTGGC
>JAFGJB010000323.1 GCA_016929295.1 Candidatus Zhuqueibacterota bacterium
GATATATCCGGTTCATTCCACAGCTCCCACGATTTGATCCATCGGCTATAGCGGGAAACCAGGATGCGCATGAAGGCGCCGAACTGGTCATAATCGACTGGCGGATAGCTCCAAAAGTTGAGCGTGTCCTGGGCGCCGGTCGAGTTCCATTGCGGCGTGTAGCACACATAGGGGATCAAGGTGATGCCGTACTCCTCGGCAGCCATGCGGACGTATTCATCCCAAAAGTGCCAGTCATACTGATCTCGTTCGTACTCGATGGCATCCCAGCCAAAAGAGATGCGCAATAGATCGATGCCGGTGTATCGCAGAAATTCCATATCCTTGCGGATGATTTCGATTGTCGTGGTCTCTTCCGGATAGTCCTCGCACAATCCGACCGGCACATGGAAATAGTCGGCATCGGGCCGCAGCAGTCTGTTATAACCGGAGTGCTGCCGGCCGCAGGCGGCAAAAAGGCAGGCAAGTCCAATGATCGCGAAAAAATATTTCATATCAGGCTCCTTGCATTAAAAGGTGACGCCGGATTCCAGGATAATATTGGCGAAAGGGCTGACTTCTCCGGTTCGCACAAAAGCGATGACCTGCCCGCTTTTGCTCATTTCTTTGAATTGTTCGTGCGGACAGCTTTGTACAGGAATGCCGTTCATCAGCCCGCTCACTTTTTCGTACAATGCCTTGTTCTTCGTCTTCATCTCCTCGGCGATGGTGCAGCTCTGTATGTGCAATTCATTCAATATCACCTGCAATGTTGCTAAAAAAGGCGGCACATTGGCCGTGAGGGCGAGATCGACGACGTCGGCCTCGCGCGGAATCGGCAGTCCGGCATCACATATCACCAGTTGATCTGTGTGGCCCATTCTGGCGATGACGGTTGACAGCTTGACGTTGAGCACGCCATTTTTTTTCATGCTGATTCCTCTTCTCCTTGTTCAAAGTCGAAAGTGAGTCTCTGTTCGTTTGATCAATCAGCAGCCACTCTATATCGGTGACGATGGTGCAGAATGGGGGCAGTCAGGAGGCCTGACTTTTTCTGCACGCCCTCGAGCATATTGATGAGCGTGTTGGTCACCTGCAGTTTGATGCTGTTTATACCGGGTTTGATGAGTTCAGTCACGTCGATTCGATACGGATGCCAGACAAGGCTCCCGAGCGCGACATCATTGACCCAAAGTTCCAGCACATCCTCGCCACATGCCACTTCCAGTTCGACTCTTCCGTCCAAATAGTGTTCGGGCACATCGACGTTCGTTGCCAGCAGGCACGCGCCGGAATAGAAGGGCAGCCCCTGTTTTGTCCAATCTCCGACCTGCAGCACGGTCGGCTTGTCGACGATCACGAATCCCGCATCTGTCTCTTGCAGACAAAAGTCACCGATGATTTTGAGCGGATCGAGGATGCCGTCGGTGCGACGATTGACCTCGAGTCGCACAGCCACGACATTGCGGCCGCTTTTAAGGAACCGCTGTACATCCACCTCTTTGATCTCGGCATCGAGTTTGCTTCGCCTGCCCTTGTTCCTGATCGCATGGCCATTGATAAAGAGCGCACGCTTCCGGCCGCTAAAGCCATCGATGAGAATTCTCGTCCGCTGCGGCATGTCTCGTATGGTGAAGGCGGTGCGATAGAGCAGAGTGACCGGGTAATCTGAATTGTCCCGTTCCTGCGGCAGTTGCATCTCCCAGGCGCCCATGGTCACATCCAGCCAGTCATGATCGTCATAATCAGGTTGCATGAATGTATCTATCTGTTTTTCCGCCGCTACGGTCATTTTCCATGCATTGAGCAGCAGGGCGTTATCATCCCGCATCTCCAGCGCATAGGGACCGGGTAGAGGAATGGCGGGCAGCATCGACTTTGCCGGGCAGCGCAGCTCCTTTGAACCGGTCGCCGTCTCGAGGCAAACCGACAATTCGGTTTCAGGACCATTCTGCGCCATTCGAACGGTGCGGCCGTCAAATGACTCGATCAGGCCACTGCTGGCGCTGATGTAAGGCTTTTCCAGCGGCCCCCTCAGCACCACAATGTGCGAGGCGACGGCGGCGAAAGGCAGCCGCACGACCAGGCGATTGTTTTTGATCCGAAAGACGATGATCGGTCTGATATCGCCCCTCTCCGCATCCCAGAGTTCCGGCGAGGCTATTCTCTCGAATGTGATCTCCACCTCGCCGAGGTCCTGACGCGAGGTATTGACAAAGAAATAGATATCAAAGCCATCCTTGACGCGATGCAGATAAAAGACCTCTTTGTGATCGATCGTCACGTCCGGCACAATGCACTTTTGGATGGTGCTGTCCAGCGCCTCTCTGGCGCTCGCCGCGGACAAGCCAGGTCCGCCGAAAAAAAAGACATTTCCCGAGCCATTCCTGTGGACGGAAAAAGCAGCGCCGTCGCGATGACGGCGCAGCGCTGCCATCGGCTCGATGCCAAACAGGTCTGCGACGGCGCTCGCTTGCGGCGCCGAGCCTTCCAGCAGGGCGATCGGCAGCAGTGTATCGCCGATGAGATTGCCGCCGCTGTCGACAAATCTTTTTATGGCACGCCAGGTGGCCGCCTTGATATGGGTGACCGGCGGCAGAATCAGCAGTTCATACTCTTCTTCGGCGATGGCAATCTTGCCCTCCCGGATGTCCGCGCCGATCAGGACATCTTCATCGATGAAATCGAAATCGTAGTGCAAGCGTAACAAGGTGTCGGTCAGATAATCGTAATCCGCCTCAATGACCGCGCCGATATCATCTCTCTTCTGCGGCACATAATTCGCCCAGATGCTGTGAATCGGATAGAGGATCGCTATCTTGGCGACATGTCGACCGCCGGACAAGATGTGTCCGAGGCGCGCCATATAGGTGGTGAATTTGCCATAGTATTTCCACCAGGTGTGATGATAGAACTGCGA
>JAFGJB010000324.1 GCA_016929295.1 Candidatus Zhuqueibacterota bacterium
GAAATGCAGTGTTGAAATTACTCGGGTGGCCAACTCTTGCATCACATTGCGTGAAAATAAAAGGCAAATATGATGTGACTTTTCACATCGTGTTGGTGAGACGTATGAATATGCTATTGGAAAGTGTATGATTTTTCCATATATATCAATTTATCCTATTTCTTGTTGAAACGCAAATATATTTATTGATAATTTTATATTGAAACTAGAGTTTCGAGCCAGCTGTTCCCGATTCATCCATACGTTGCCGTCTTGGGTATAGAGGGAGACTGAGATACTATCTTAAGCTTTGCCACATTTTTATAAATATTGCCTGGTGCATCTTGAGAAAATCATCAAGATTTGGCCCTCGATTTTTTGCGAATATTTTTTTTCAATTTATCAAACCAATGCAGAATTCTTGCTATTTCTAAATTAGATCATTGCTGATCGGACAAATCATATTCCTTGCGTCGGATGTAAATTGTTATTCTTTAGCCCATTCTTTCATGTTCCGTACCCAGCACCTGCTGGCACGTTCTCGAATACTCTCTGCGCATCCTTTCGGGTGATCACTGTATCGTACAGGCCGATGTCTTCGCCTTCGTGCTTGTTGATCCCGGTGTAACTCAGGCTGGCATCCTCGTAGCGCTTGAACTTGTAAACCGCGTCGTTCATCCTGGCACTGTTGAACACCCCAAGGCTTACAAGCAGTTCAAAGTCCTTCACGTTAAGGCCCGTAACCTTCTTGAATAGTCCCGGTTCCAGTTGGGTGATCACGTCCTTTAGCGTCCGCTCGCGGTAGTCGGTTAGATACATGAAGATGGGAATCCGCGTGACGAACTTGATGAGTTTTTCTTGAATCTGCTTCCGCAAGCTCTTGTATTCCTTCTCCTCCTCGGAAAGCTCCTTCTTCTCCTTTGGGGACAGTTCCTTGTCGTTGGTCTCCTTGTGGACTTTCTTCACGGCTTCCGATTTGTTGATGATTGTCTCAATGTCCTGATTCAGATTGCGGAAGCCCTCTATGCTCATCAGGGCATCCATGGCTTTCTGGCTGTCCATGAGGCGACGCAATGTATCGTTGTCCACGTTCACCAGAAGTGCGCTCTCCCATCGTCGCGCCAGCAGGGTTGCCGTCGTGCCGCTCATGGCCATGTCGAGAATCCCGGCGGCGTCAATCTGCCTCATGGAACTGCCGTCATAGGCCAGGACAGGAAGGAAACTGATGAACTCTTCCACCTTTTTTTCCGGATTTGATTCGTTGATATTCAACCTGCAACTGTAGTCAGCGATTTGACGCAGCGCCCGGTCTGGCGCAAAATCAAAGACATGGCACTCTTCTTTGATGATCTGTTCGGCGTTCGGGGAGGCACCATCGGGATTTCGCACCGTCCAGGGCGACTGGACGCGGAAGGCTGCCTGGAAATACGTTTCAGGGCTGGAGGAATTGCGCAGCATGAGAATCCCTGTCCACGGTTTCACAGTTACGCCGGTGGTGAGCTTGCCGCACGACAGGGTGATAGTCCTGGTTGTGAGAGGATCATCCATCGCATCCTGTACTGGCGGCAAAGCTGCCACACCAATTCCGGCAGCGCTCCCTGCCGCCACGATAATCTTGTAGTCATGGTAGAATCGGTTCTGTTTCTTGGAAAGTAGATTGCGCATGGCGTGACATGCTGCCACGCTCGGCAGGAACCAGAATGAATGCGAAAGCACCCCAAGAAGCCGTGCATCCGAGAACGGCATCGGTGGTTTTTGCGCGCCGAGTTTCAGATCATCAACGCTGGTAGGCATGAATGCGCCGCGAATCAGGTCCAGCCACTTCTGGACTTCGTCCTCGTACTTGAACTTTGCCTGGTCACCGAGTCCTTCGGTAGAAAAGAATATGTTCAAATCGAACTCGTTGAACTCGCCCTGCATGGCGATTTCGCGAATCGCGTCAGGGAGTTGGTAGGTCAGCAGAACCATGCGGGGCAGTGCGGCGTAGGGGTTATTGTCGCCTTTCCAATCCCGCTTTGCCCTTTGTTCGTCAGAGTAAGTCCAGTTGTAGATTTGCTCCTCGATGAACTCGCCTGATGCGATGGCGCGAAATGGTGTGCCGGACAGGTATAGATAGCCGTTGGTCATGATTGGCATGATCTCCTCATAATCCGACTCACAAATTCTCCCCACCAGAGAACCGGTTGATACTTTTTTTGAAGAGCCAGGATATTAAAGCCTTCGCATAGAATGTCATTTATGAATGGCGTAAAAGGCATCAGAACTCATGCCGCAAATTCGTTGGCCTTGCGTTGCAGCGGAAAGTACTCGGATCTTTTGAAATCATGGCAATATCTATGCATTTCTATTTCCAGAATTTCATATAGTTCATACAATATTGTGACAAAACCATTTTTCTCATTCAAATACTCACAAAATTCACACATCTTCGTCTTCAGGATGTGCATCTACTTCTTTCTCCGACAATAAGTTAAGCCCCGTTGCATCCTCATATATCTGAATAATTATCCGTTTTGCGTCTATATCCAATTCTTTTTCAAGACGGGTGCCAAATACAGAACGCCTATCTGACAAGGAGAAACTATGAAGGTTATGATTAAAAAAGGCAGCCTGCAAAAAGCCCTCCTAAAAAAAATCAAATCGCAAAATTGGCTGGCTCAGCATCTTCAAATTTCATCAGGCTACATGTCGCAGCTGATGAATGGTACGAAAAGGGCAAGATTTTAAAGTGGTGATGGAATTAGGACGCTGGAAAAGTTTAAAGATGGTGATGCGTTACGCGCACGTCTCGCCGGATCACAGAACCCGCAGTATCAACTCTCTCAACGGGATATTCTATCCCAAATCTATCCCAAACGAAAAACGGCCGCCTGTGGAGGCAGCCGTAAACCAATAAAAATCAAGTAGCGGCGCAGGGATTCGAACCCCGGACACGTGGATTATGATTCCACTGCTCTAACCGGCTGAGCTACGCCGCCGAGGCGCTTTATTCTATAGCCACAAAATATACTAGTCGCGCTTTATAAATGCAAGAAAAAATTTACAAACGGGTAAAAGGTCAGTTACTGGCAAAATCGATTATAAAGTAGCAAAAGATAATATGTCAAACAAAAATATAACTTCACTTTGAATGATACCTCGATTGGATTTTCTGCACTCACGCAAAGACGCAGAGGCGCAAAGGATACGCAAAGAATAATAATAAACTTACGATATAATGCAGACTTATTTCTTTCAAGAACTTGCGTATCTTTGCGCCTCTGCGTCTTTGCGTGAGTGAAAAAAAAATAATATTTCAATGAAACATTCTTATCATCGCAGCTATCAGAAACTGACCTTTTACCCCGGACAGCTCTGCTCTTTCGCCTAACCTTCCGCTTCGCTCTCTCCCAATCCCAACGCCCGGCGGATCGGCTCAAGACTGATCTCGGACCACGATTCGACATTCTTGTCGTCAAGCATGCAAATCTCCTCCAGCTGATCATAGGACATGAAACCGCCCCAGGAGATCTCTTTGTCCCTGGCTTTGACCTTTGAGCCGGTCTTGATCAAATAGAGCAGACCAAAATGCACCAGGCCGACTTCCGTCTGGTCGTCGTTGATGTAACCGAGGAGGAGTGGTTCATCAAAACCGTCCAGCTCCACCTCCTCTTCGACCTCGCGCAAAAGACTCGTCATGATGGGATTCTGCTCGGCGGAATCCACTTTGTCGATGTGACCGCCGATGCCCCACGACCATTTGCCGCGCAGACGATCTTCGTGATAATCCGCTGTGCCGGCGCGCTGATAGGCAAAGATGTGGCGGTTTTCCTTGTTGACAATGACGGCATAGGCGATGGGCTGCTTGTAGATGGGATTCGGCTCGACGAGCCCGCGCTTCATATAAAAATAGTTATCGCAAATGACATCATAATAATTCAGTCCCTCCGCCGGCGCAAATCCCTGAAAATAACCGTCGGAAAACAGCGTCGCCCGGTCGATGACCAGAATCTCCTTGTCAAATTTCACAGCCTATTCTCCCTTGATCTTTTTGGCCAAAGCTGCCCTTCTCTCTTCATACCCCGGTTTGCCCAAAAGCGCAAACATGTTCTGTTTGTACGCCTCGACGCCGGGCTGGTCGAACGGATTCACCCCCAGCAGCAATCCACTGATCGCCACGGCGAACTCGAAAAAGTAAAACAGCTGTCCGAGAGTGTATTCATCGCGTTTCGCCAGCCGGATGGTCATATTCGGCAAATCACCCTCATAGTGCGCATAACTGGTGGCGCTGTAGGCTTGTTGATTGACAAATTCGACGCTCTGATCGGCAAGGAAATTGAGCTGGTCCGCATCGTCGTCAATGGCGTGAATAGGGACGCGCGCGCGCGCGGCGGTGATGGTAAAAAAGGTCTCGAACAGGCAGCGGCTGCCTTCCTGCATGAATTGGCCGAGAGAATGGAGATCGGTGGTCAGGTTGGCCGATGCCGGGTAGATGCCCGTGCGCTCCTTGCCCTCGCTCTCGCCGAACAGCTGCTTCCACCATTCCGCAATCGAGTGGGCACTCGGTTCGAACGATGCCAGAATTTCGACTTGCTTGCCTTTTTGAAACAGCAGGTAGCGCGCCGCCGCATAGGTGAGCGCATCGCTCGCCAGGACAGCCGCTTCGCTTTTGCAGATGTGCGCCATATCTCTGGCGCCGGCCAGCAGCGCTTCAATGTCATAACCGGCTACGGCAATGGGCAGCAGGCCGGACGGACTCAAGACGGAAAAACGGCCGCCGATATCATCCTCGATGATGAAGGAGCGATATCCCTCGGCATCTGTAATGCCGCGCAGCACGCCGCTGGCTTTGTCCGTTGTGGCGATGATGCGCGTTCGCAGCTCATCGCGGGAATATTTCTTCGCCAGCGCTTCCCTTATGAGATGAAAACCGAGCGCCGGCTCCATCGTCGTGCCGGATTTGGAAATGACGTTGACATAAACGTTCTTTTGCTGAACAAAATTGAGCAGCGACGCCGTATAGTCCGAGCCGATGTGATGGCCGAAATAGACGACCCGGTCGTTGCCGAGAAGAGGATCGGCCAGAAAATCGATGGCCGAGCGCGCCCCCAGATAGCTGCCGCCAATGCCGATGCTGATGAGATGATCGGCCCGGTCGCCTATCTCCGCGGCGATCTCCTTGATCACGGGCAGCTGCGACTCGACGCTCCACGGCAGATCGATCCAGCCGGTGTAATCACTGCCGGCGCAGGTTTTGTTGAGCAGCGATTCGCGCACCGCTGATACTTTTGCCTGCAGGTTTTCAAGATCACTCTCTGTCACATAATCCTGCAACAGGGCTATGTCCAGAGACAGCTGTTTTGCCATGGTGGCTCCCTATATTTATCATATCGAGCATATTTCCGGAAAATGAAATTAGTGATTTTTCACAGAAATATCAAAAAAATTGTGCAGATCAAACGGTCCGCCAGGATAAAAACAGGGCGAGAGAATGCGGATGTAGGGAGATGTCGAAGACTCGGCCTGAATGGCCGGCTATCCTTGCATATCGTCTGCCGAACTGACTTTGCTCCGTTTCCATTCCCAGCCAAACAGGCGTGCGGTCAATCGACGGCTCCAGCGTTTTTTTGACGCCCATTTTTTCAGGCGCGCATGCTTTTTCCGTCCGCCTTCCTGGCGCTGCTTTATCTTTTCATCGTTGTGAAAACGCCTGAGACGCGCCTGTCGTTCTGCCTCGAGAATTTCACCAGGTGACAGGATGCCCTTGTGGATCAAGAGTTCGACGAGTGTTGCTGTCGAAATTTCCGCCGCAAATGCGAGATCGGATGGTCGTGGCGATTCGGATAGGTCGTGGCTCTGCACGGTTGTTTTGTCGCTCATAGAGTTCTCTTAGCGGAATAGTTTAGCCAGTATGATGCCAAGGATCAGCCAGAAGGGGATGGAAATCAGCAATGCCCAGTTCATTCCCTTCAGAAAAGGGATGGATCGCATGCGATCCTTGCGCTCGAGACTCTTTTGGATGCGAAGTTTCAACTCCTCATAGTTCACCGGCTTGACGAGATAATCATCGGCGCCGGAATGCATCGCCTCGATGGCGCTATCGTCCGAAGGGTAGCCTGTTAAGAAAAGCACCGGACACCGTTTGTCGATGTCCTGTATTTTTTGCAGCAATTGCAGGCCATCCATCTCTGGCATGCGGATATCCGATACGATCAGATCAACCTGGTTTGATTCAAACACCTTGAGCGCCTCAAAGCCGTTCGCTGCTGTGAGCGCCGAATGGCCCCAGCGTTGAATGATCGCGGGCAGCTGATCCAGAATGTCCTGTTCATCGTCAACAATTAATATAGTCGCCATCGTCATCATCCGGGTTAATCAATGTTACCAGAGAAGGATTAACCAAATATAGGCGTCAACAAATGGGATTGCGTAAATTTAACCAAATCATTTTAAATAGCAACAGTTTATAAAGAAAATTGCTGGAATTTATGAAAAACTGCGCTGTTGAATAGCGATGAGATGGTGGATGATGAGAGACTCATGAAAACAGTGAAAAAATTGGCAATGCTGGCCGCCAGGAATCCCCGCCTGGCCTTCAACAAGGTTCGGACGACCTGGCGAACCGAATATCTCGCCAAACTGGATTACAAATTCAGGAACGGCTATGCGAGCGCGCCCACCTCGGTCGCTCTCAAGCTGACGAACGCCTGCAATCTGCGCTGCAAGATGTGCGGCCAGCCGCGCGAAGGCCACGTACCGGGCGATGCCAAATACGCGCCGGCCTCTTTTTTCAAAGAGCGCGTGTCAATTGCAAGATATAAAGACATATTGACCGAATTAAAAAAAATCCGCCCGAATATATATCTCTGGGGCGGGGAGCCGTTCATCTACCCGGACCTGTTCGAGCTGGTTCGCTATGGCAAAAGCCTTAACTTTACGGTGCAGATAAACACCAATGGCTTGTATGTGCGCAAATACGCCGAGGAGATCGTCGCATGCGGACTGGATGATTTGATCGTCTCCATCGACGGACCGGAAGAGGTGCACGATGATGTGCGAGGCCTGGCCGGCGCGTTCAGGCTGCTCAAAGAGGGGATAGTGGCCATTCAGGCGGAGAAAAAAAGCCGCGGGCGTAAACATCCGCTCCTGCGGGTGCGCGGCACGATCAGTCCCTACAATTTCGAACATATTTATACGCTGACGGACATTGCCAAAGAGCTGGGCGCCGACAGCCTCAATTTCAACTGGACCTGGTTCACAACCAGACAAACGGGTGAGGCGTATCAAAAGATGATGAAAGAGCTGTTTGACACGGATGCCCGCTCGTGGATACCGTACGAGACCGAGGTGATTCTCGATCCGGATAAAGATCGCAAATACGACGGCATAAAAACAGAGTTGGCGCGTTTCAGCAATAATTCGACCGACCTGCCCATCAGCATGTCGCCTTTTATTAAACCGGAACAGGTCGAAACATACTATGAGAACATTTACGAGACCTTTGGCCATGAGACATGCTACGCGGTCTATAGCAAATCCTATATCCTGCCGAACGGCGATGTGACGCCGTGCCCTGATTTTCCCGATTATATCTGTGGCAATATCAATGATGACCATTTTCTCGATATCTGGAACGGCGAGCGCTACCGACAATGGCGGTTGGAGCTGAAAAGACGGCGACTGTTCCCGTCCTGCTACCGATGCTGTGACTTGTTTTTGTCCGATGTCAGATTCATCTAGGCTGAATTATCGACCACAAGGACAGAGTGTGAAAATACAATTCATCAATCCGCCATATCTCGGCCGATTCAGTCGCGCCCAGCGCAGTCCCGGCGTCATCAAGTCGGGCACCATGTACTACCCCTACTGGCTCGCGCACGCCGCGGCCGTTGCCGAGCAACGCGGGCATGAGATAGATCTGGTCGACTGTCCGGCGAGTCGCAAAAGCGAAGCGGAGTTGTTGCGGCATGTCCAGCAGTTCAGCCCCGATATGATGGTGATTGAATCGGTGACAGCCAGCTGGAACGCCGATTGCCAGGTGGCGGTGCATCTGAAGCAGGTCTTGCCCATGGCAAAGATCGTCATGGTGGGCACGCACGTCACGGCAATGTGGCGGGAGACGCTGGCGCAACAGGCTGCCATCGACTATATCGCGATCGGCGAATACGATTACACCATCTCCGATATTGCCGATGCGCTCGAAAGAAATCGCGATCTGCAGGACATTGTGGGCATGGCCTATCGCAACGGCTCGGCGCTGGTGCAGACTGCTGAACGTCCACTGATCGAGAATCTCGATGAGCTGCCGTGGATTGCGCCCATTTATAAAAGGTTTCTCAATCCCTTCGACTATTACTTCAATCTTTCCTATCAGCCAATGGTGATGCTGATCGCCGGCCGCGGCTGCAATGCAGTCTGTTTTTACTGCGTCTATCCGCAGGTGGTGCACGGCCATCGTTATCGCCATTGTACGCCCGACTATATCGTGGCCGAAATGCTGTGGGTGCAGGAAAACATGCCGGACATTCGCGAGATCACCTTTGAAGACGACAATTTTGCCGCCGATCGCAGTTTTGCCCGGCGTTTCGCCGAATTGGTGCAGGAAAAAAAGGTGCGGCTGCCTTTTTTTGCCAATTTAAGAACGAACGTCGATTTTGATACATTGAAAGCTTTGCGAGAGGCCGGACTGCGAAATACGGCCGTCGGTTTCGAGTCCGGTGATGACATGATACTGCGCAACATGCGCAAAGGTCAAAATCGGCATATGCAAAAAAAGTTCGTCGCGGATGCACACCGGCTTGGTTTGCTGGTGCACGGCTGTTTTATGGTCGGTTTCCCGGGTGAGACGCGCGACACCATGGAGGCGACGCTGCGGCTGGCCAAAGAGATCAAGCCGGACAGCGCGCAATTTTATCCGGTCATGCCCTATCCCGGCACCGGCGCGTATGCCTATTACAAAAGAGAGGGATATCTGGCGCACGAGGATTTTGACAAATGGCTCACCGATGAGGGCGGGCATCGCTGCGTCATCAATCTGCCGGATTTGCGCCCGCAGGACATCGATGAGTTTTGCGAACGCGCCTTCCGGGCTTTTCATTTCAGCCCCTGGTATCTCTTTTATAAACTGCGACAGGCGCTGCTGTCGCCAAAGGAAGGGTGGCGTTCGCTGGTTGCGGGATTAAAATTTCTCCGTTACACGCTCACCAACAAGCGCAAAGCGATCAAATCATTCGGGGTGAAAAAGCTGACCGCGCCCGATTCCTGGCACGACCCTATCCGGGTGCCGATGGGACGGATGGAGCGGCTGATGAAAGGTCTCGATCCATCGCTCGCGGCGCAGCTCGAAGAGGGGGACGCCGTGCCATCTGACAGTTGAGCTGCCTGTCTACCGCTGCATAAAATACGCTGGCGACTATCGATGAATGCAGAATATATCTTGACAAAGAGCATAAATATATTTATATTTCTGTAAATTATAATTAAATATAATTTACTGAAATGAAATACGCGGATTTTAAAAAGCGAGTTGCAGATGCGGTGACTTTTTCCCCGCTCGATTTTCTGCCTCACGACCAGGATCGTGATTTATTAAAACTGCAAGTTTCTCAGTGGAAGAAAAATGGCTTGCTTGTGCCTCTTAAAAAGAATTTATATGTTCTGCACAAAGATGATCGCAAAATAACGCCATCGCGTATCTATATAGCAAATCAGCTTGTTTTTCCATCGTACGTCAGCCTGGAAACGGCACTGTCGTTTTATGGCATGATTCCAGAGCGCGTCTATGCCGTGACGTCGGTGACATCAAAAAAAACAAACCAATACACGAACAGTTTCGGCACATTCACCTACAAATCTCTGCAACCATTTCGATATTTTGGTTACGAACTCTTGCGGGATGAGAACGGCATGGCGGTTTTCATTGCCAACAAAGAAAAAGCTTTGCTCGATTTTCTTTATTTTAATGTGCCGGTGAAAGATATTAAAAATGCAGGCTTTATCGAGTCATTTCGACTGGAAAATCTTGAAGAGTTGGATCATGGCAAACTCGTGCACTATGTGAAGCTATTTCGGTCAAAAAAACTTGACATTCTGTGCCAGAGTGCGGACATATGGAAGCAGTGTGAAGGAAATCATTCAAAATAAACTGGCGTCTTTTGCTTCCCGGGAGGACAAGCTTCATCGACTGCGGGAATTCTTGCAGCTCATTGTCCTGCAAATTTTGAGTGAAGGAGGATATTTTCAGAGAATCGCGTTTGTCGGAGGAACAGCCCTTAGATTCCTGTTTCAATTGCAGCGATATTCAGAAGATCTTGACTTTTCTGTGACTCAGCCGGATCTGTATGAGTTTGAAAAAATTGAAAAATCGATTGCTTTGCATCTTGAGAAATTGGGATTTGATATCTATTTGAAAACGAAATGCGAAAATACCGTGCAACGCCTTTACATCCGTTTCGAAAATCTTTTGCATGACCTCGGACTCTCGCCCTTACAGAATGAGAAATTGTCCATTCGGGTGGAGATTGATGCAAATCCACCCAAAGGCTGGAAATGCGAAATGTCACTTATTAATGATATTTATATATTTCCAGTCTGGCATTTTGATCTCTCATCACTGTTTGCGACGAAAATTCATGCATGCTTTTTTCGAAAATTTCGCAAAGGGCGGGATTACTATGATCTTTTATGGTATCTGAGCAAAAAAGTACAGCCCAATTTTGAGCTGCTCAATAATGCGATTCAGCAGACGGAGGAAAGAGCAAGTCACATCGGAGCGGAAAACTTCAAGGAATTTTTGTACGAACGTCTACAGCAAATTGATTTCGGATTCATACAGCGTGACGTCAGTCCTTTTCTGGTTTCCCCGCAAGAATCCGAACTTTTAACTCAAGATGTATTTTTTGATCTCGTGCGAAAATACTAGTCATTGGCTGCCATGCTCATCTCGTTCATCGCTCTGTTCTGCAAAAGGTCAGAGTTATTGCTATGATAATATAAATGGTGTTTTACATCAGAGTAGCTTATATTCAGTCCAGTCAGAATTTACAATTGGAGGCGTGTATGAAATCTTTATGCACTGTTTTTCTGTTTGCTCTGCTGACGCTGCCACTGATGGCTGAGCCGCAGGGTCTCTACCTGGGCGGTTCCGTTGGCCAGAGCTTTGTGAAAACGGAGGTGTCGGACATCCAGGACGTTGACCTCAAGCTGGACGAAAATGATTTTGCCTTCAAATTTCTCGCCGGCGTGCGAATGAACGCGATTTTGGGATTTGAAGGCGGCTATAAACACCTCGGCAATGTTCGAGATAAAGTGGGCGACTATACTTTTGAATCACGGACATCGGGCTATGATCTCTGTGCGGTCGGCAATTTTTACCTCGGCATCGTCGATCTTTTTGCCAAGGCCGGCGCTTTCTGGTGGGATCAGCAGAACAAACTGGACGGCCTAGAAGAATCCGAAAGCGGCACGAGTTTCATGTGGGGCCTTGGCGCCACTCTCAGGCTCGGCACGCTGGGCGTACGCGCTGAATGGGAGCGATTTGAGCTCGAGTCATACGATCGGCTCTCGCTGCTGTCGGTCGGCCTCGTCTATGGATTGTAAGATAATATTTTAACGATACCTTATTCTATCGCCGCTCCCAGAAATTGACCTTTTACCAATCAGAGTAAAACGTCAGTCTCTGGCAAAGTCGATTAAAAAGCAGCATAAGATACTATGTTTAGCAAAAATATTATTTCACTTTGCATGATGC